>CAYUFZ010000015.1:0-25044 GCA_964444025.1 uncultured Emticicia sp. | reverse complement strand
AGTTAGTTTTATTTCACGAATTTCCATTGGTTAAAAATGAAAATTGTGTACTAAAATATAAAAAAGACCTGTGTAGCGAGATTAATATTATTGCTAATTTTATTGTTGTTTTAAAATATTTGATTTATTATTGCCAAATCAAAAACAAGGAAGCAATACTTCCCAATCTCAGGTTAAAGTCCCAAAAATTTACTAATTATATGATGCAATTCAAAGCTATAGCTATTCTATTGATTGTTATTTTATTTTCATTTAAACAATCAACCGCCCAAAATGATGCTAAAATCAAGTTCGGGGCAATCAGCATGCCAGACGCCCAAATGAAAATATATCCCATGGACTCCACAGCAGAAGCGGTCGTGCTTGTTGATAAAGGCGACATTCGATTTGATTATGATGTGAATGGAGAAAGAGGATTTTTAATTATTGCCGAATACCATACTCGGCTAAAAATCCTAAAAAAATCCGCATTAGATAGGGCAACTATTAAAATTCCATATTTTGACATTGGCGGTGGGAAATCTGAGTATATTGTTAATTTTGAAGGGATGACTTTCAACGAAGAAAATGGGCAACTTTCCAGGACAGCAGTACAAAAGAGCAACATTTTTGAAGAAAAAATCACGACCAATTATTACAATAAAAAAATCACCTTCCCAAATGTAAAAGAGGGAAGTATCATTGAATACAAGTATCAGCTTGTGTCGAGTATGAAAGTAATCGATAAGCCACGCACTTGGTATTTTCAAGGCAATATACCATTTAAGCGAAGCGAGTTGAACATCTCCATCCCCAATATTTTTTACTATAAACTGATGATGGGAGGATATTTGCCTTTGGCAGAAAATATCAATGGACGAGAAATAACTGATATGGGGGTGAATTCTTTGCATGATATTCCTTCAACTACTTATCATTTTGTGGTAAAAGATGCACCTGCTTTCCGAAACGAAGCCTATATCACTACTTCCGAGGACTATATCTCTAAAATTGCTTTTGAGCTTTCGAGTATTATGCTTCCAAACGAGCCAGTTCAAAATTTTACAGAAAGTTGGGAACATATAGACAAAACATTACTCGAAAATGAAAATTTTTGTTTGCGATTAAAACACACAAATTTTATCAAAGATGTGATTCCATTGATAAGTTTAAAAAAAGATACCCTTGAAAAGGTCAAATTTGCGTATCAATTCATCAATTCCCAATTTGAATGGAATGGAGAAAAAGGAATCTACTGCAATGAATTAAAGAAGGTTTATGAAAATAAAAAAGGGACTGCCACCGACCTCAATATGCTGTACATTGCGTTGTTGAGGGCTGTGGATATTGATGCCAATCCTGTTATTTTAAGTACACGTTCACATGGGCGTATCGAAAAAGAGCATGCCTTGCTTGATAGGTTTAATTATACCGTTGCCCATATTCAGATGAATGGACAAGAGTGGCTGGTTGATGTCACCAATCCTTATAATAAATTGGGCGTATTGCCCGAAGATTGTTTAAATGGCATAGGAAGACTTATCAGCAGAAAAAAATCAAGGTTTGTCACGATTAGCCCTCTTGAAAAATATCAAGAAATGAGAATGTTTGATGTATCGATTAAGGATAATAAAATAAATGGGAAATATAACTATTTAGGGGGAGGCTATGTGGCGAGTAATTTTCGAGAAAAATTGAAAGAAGTAGGGCAAGATAAATTCATTGCTAATATCAAGAAAGAGCTTTCGGAATGGGACATTAGCAATGTACTATTTGAAGAAATAGAAAATGTTGATGAAAATATAAAAATGAGTTATTTGTTCTCATCTGAACAAGAAAACTCAGAGGCAGACATTATTTATTTCAATCCAATGCTGTTGGATAGCAAAGTTGATACCAATCCTTTCAAAAGCCTGAGACGAGAGTATCCTGTTGATTTTGCAAAACCGGTAGAGGTGAGTTTTTATCTCAATCTAACAATTCCTCCGGGATATGTCGTTGCGGAAGTGCCGAAAAATATTTCAGTAAGCTTGCCAAACAACGAAGGTAAATTTACATATATATCAAGTATTTCAGACGGTAAACTTCAAGTGACTAGTAAAATAAATATTAAAAAAATATTTTATTTAAGCGAAGAATATGATAAGCTGAGGCAGTTTTATGATAAGATTGTTGAAAAACACTCCGAGCAAGTAGTCTTAAAGAAAAAATAAATCCCATTCACGAGCGATGAAATACATTTTTTTATATTGTCTATATTTTTTCTCTTATCAGTCGTTTTCTCAAAAATATAGCGTTGATAAAATCCCCCAAGAATTATTAGCCAATTCTGATGCAATTGTACGTTTCGATGAAACAATATTTGTACTTGAATCTATCGATGAAGCAACCGAACAACATAATTGGGCGGTGACTATTTTGAATGAAAATGGCGAAAGTAAATATGGTTTTTTGAAAGCATTTTACAATAAACTATCAAAAATAAAAAAAATCGAAGGAGCTATTTATGATGAGAAAGGAGCATTTCTAAGAAAACTAAAAAATAGTGAAATTCAAGACTATAGTCTAAATTCATTCAATAGTGATATAGGTGATAACAGAGTTAAAATAGCAACATTTGAGAAAAAAGGATATCATTATCCTTATACAATTGAGTTTAGCTATGTAGAGGAGTCTAAAAATATGCTTTTTTACCCAATTTGGGAGCCTAATTTATATTCTAATACTGCTGTAGAATCATCGGAATTACAATTAGTTATACCCAAGGAGCTTTCGTTTCGAAAAAAAGAAATTAATTATCCAGGGCTGGTAAAGACCGAACAGCAAGGGAATAAAATAACCCATAAGTGGCATATTGAACATTTAATGGCACATAAAGAAAAAGATTTCAGCGATAAGAATGAGGGGAAAATTAAAGTACTGACTGCACCTATTGAATTTGAAGTAGAAGGATACCACGGATTTGTAAAATCATGGAATGATTTGGGTAAATTTTATGCTTTTCTCAATCAAAATAGGGCAATTTTACCACAAGACATAAAAGGAAAAGTAGCAGAACTAACCAAAAACCTACGAGACCCCAAAGAAAAAATCAAGAAATTGTATGAATACCTACAAGCCAATACTCGTTATGTGAGTGTACAATTGGGAATTGGTGGTTGGCAAACAACGGAAGCAAAAGAAGTAGCAAAAAACGGTTATGGCGATTGCAAAGCATTGTCTAATTATATGTCTGCTCTTTTAACAGAAGCAGGTATTCAGTCGTTTCAGGCTTTAATTTATGCTGGAATAGATACGAAACCAGTCTATCAAGATTTTGCCAACATGCAGTTCAATCATGTGATTACTTGTGTGCCAATGGCAAAAGATACTATTTGGCTGGAATGTACGAATCAGACGAATCCTTTTGGATATTTGGGGAGTTTTACGGGCAATCGACAAGCTTTGCTTGTCATGCAAGGAGGAGGAAAATTGGTAAACACCAAAAGCTATTCTTCTGAAGATAATGCTCAAATTCGGAAAGGGACTGTTCGTATAGATTCAAATGGGGATGGAATGGTGCAATTACAGACCAATTATACGGGTATTCAGCAGGAAACGAGGTTTCAGGTGACGAAAACAATGAGTCCAGAGGAACAAAAAGAATGGCTATCGAAGCGAATACCTATTCCGAGTTTTGCTATCGAACAGCTTTCTTATGGAGAAATTCCAGGGAATATACCAGCGATTGAAGAAAAACTTCGTTTAAAAGCAACTAAACTCCTTTCGAAAAGTGGCTCTCGATACTTTCTCAACCCCAATTTGATGTCGAGCTTTTTTGAAGTTCCATTAGAAGAACAAGATAGAAATGCTAATTTGTTTCTTAATGTAAATATCTATAATTTTCAGGACTTTGACTCAATTGTATTTGAATTACCTCAAAATCTAAACATAGAATATCTACCGCAACAGACCAAATTCTCTTCAAAATTTGGTGAATACCAATCGTGGCTAAGTTTTGAAAATCATACATTGATATACAATCGACGAATCCGATTATCTGGCGGTTTATTCCAATCTTCAGATTATAAAGAATGGATTGAGTTTGTAAAAAAAGTAAAGAAAAATGACCGTATAAAGGTAGTTTTTACTGATAAAAAAATAGAAATATCTAAATAAAAATAAACGATTTATCCAATAAAATGATTAGGCATGGCTTGAGAAATCATGGATTTATAGTTATTTTTTGAAAACAATTGTATTTTAAATACTCGCATTAAAAATGGATTCTGAAATATGAATGATGCTTTGAAATATTTTAGTTCAAAGCATCATTCCTTACATTAATGAAGCCGTTTTGAGTAAAAGTGATGTGATTTTATTAAAATCGGACTGACGTTTACATTTGATGCTTGAGGTTCATCAATAAAATGATGTTAAATATTGTTAAAAACTTATCAATTCAATAAAAAGCCCTTAATTTCGTTGTTTTAGATACCTAAATACATAGATTCTTGATAAACAATGAAGTTCAAAAATATCATTATTCCGATGTTGCTTGCTTTGGTCGGATTAATAGCTTTACAATGGTATTGGATTAAAAATGCCATCGATGTAAAAAAGGAACAATTCGACCGAGATGTTTATGAGTCGATGCAATCGGCTATTCGCCAAATCGAAAAACAAGAAGTCATATTTTTAACCAAACGACAATTGAGCATACAAAATAAAAAAGAACATTTGGCTCAAAACAATAATTTCCGTCCATCAAAAAACGCAACAATCACAGAAACACAATCGAATCATAAGGCTGTTTTACAAATATTAGTAGATAAAAAGCAAGAGTCTGCGTCAAAAGATTATGCCATTGAGGGACACATGGAGATAGAAGCCCCGAATTTACCCCCATTCAAACCTGATGATTTGGAGGAACAAGTATGGGATTTTCCCTATCCGAATATTGCAGCACTAGAAGTTCACCAAGCCAATATTCAAGCGGTATCAGAGATGATTGATCGGGAAATACAAGGTTTAAGTCATCGCCCTAGCCATCTCACACGAAGTAGGCATGTATCCGACAAAAAATGGTTGTGGCTGAAAGAAGCTATTCCTGCTGGTCATCCCAAACAAGACCAATATGTAGATTTGTACATTAATATCAAGCAAAACACACTGGAAGATTCTTTGGATTGGAAAGAAAATAAATTCAATCAAACAGACAGACCCCTTGAAATTCATGTCAAAAGACCTCATAAAACTTTCCATACCCGATTAGAAAGAACCCAAAACAAAGCAGAGTTAGTGAAAGATGTTTTGACCAACGCCATTCAGATAAAAAGAGCCATCGGAGAACGTCTGAACAAGACAATGCTGGATACCTTATTGAAGAAAGAATTTCAAAATAGAGGAATTACCATCCCATACGAATATGGCGTTAAATCCAACACCAATTTATTGTTTTCTTCGTTTAAGAATCCTTTACCCCAAGAATTGCTCAATAATGCTTATAAAGTTCTATTATTTCCGAATGATATACAACCCCAAAGCCATTTTTTGTATGTATTATTCCCAGATACAAAGGGATTCATAATAAGAAACCTTTGGTTGGTATTTCTAAGTTCGTTGATGTTGATTTTGATGGTTGGTGGTGTATTTTATGGCTCAATTCAAACGATGTTAAAACAGAAAGAACTGGCTGATATCAAAAACGACTTCATCAACAACATGACCCATGAGTTCAAAACGCCTATTTCTACCATTTCGTTGGCAGTGGAAGTGATGAAAGATAAAGAATTGATACAGGAATCAACAAAGCTAAATCGATATTTAAGTATCATCCAAGACGAAAATAGTCGATTGGGGCTACAGGTCGAGAAAGTACTTCAGATGGCATTATTGGATAAAGGAGAAGTGAAGCTACGATTAGAGAAAGTGAATATACATGGAATAATTGAGCAAGTATTGACCAATTTGGCAGTACAAATAGAGCAAAAGTCAGGGAAAGTACAGCTTAGACTCGACGCTCAAAATCCACAGATGCAAGCAGATGAGGTACATTTGACCAATATCATTTTCAATTTATTGGACAATGCCATTAAATATGCTGCCGAGAAACCCGACATCTGCATTGTTACCCAAAACATCGGTAAAAAGATTACTATTCAAATTTCGGATAAGGGCATTGGAATGACAACAGAGCAATTGGCTCGAATTTTTGAGAAATTTTATAGAGTTCCCACCGGAAACCTACATGATGTCAAAGGATTTGGTTTAGGCTTGAGCTATGTAAAAAAAATGGTAGAACTGCATGGTGGACAAATAGCTGTACAAAGCAAAATTGGAGAAGGTAGTACTTTTGAAGTATTTTTCGACGCTTGAAACTATTTTATATGATAAAAATTTTATTGACAGAAGACGACCCAAACTTGGGAATTTTATTGCAAGAATATTTGGAGGCAAAAGGCTATCAGACAGATTTAGCAAAAAATGGCGAAGAAGGATTACGGTTTTTCTTCGATAAGCAATACGATTTATGTATTTTGGATGTCATGATGCCCAAAAAAGATGGTTTCTCATTAGCAAAAGAAATCAGAATGAAAGATGCACAAATACCCATTATTTTCTTGACAGCCAAATCTATGCAAGAAGATACCATTCAAGGATTTAAGGCAGGTGCGGACGATTATATGACGAAGCCGTTCAGTATGGAAGAGTTACTCTTACGCATGAAAGCTATTTTGAGAAGGATTCATAAACAAGAGCTAGAGAACCCTATATTTTTGTATGAAATTGGCAAATATATATTTAATGCCCAACAACATACTTTACAAATAGAGGATAAGATAAGTAAATTGACAACCAAAGAAGCTGAATTACTGAAGCTATTGTGCCAAAATAAAAATCAGGCAGTCAATAGAAGTTTTGCTCTTAAACTGATTTGGGGTGATGATTCTTATTTTAATGCCCGAAGTATGGATGTGTATGTTACGAAGCTAAGAAAACACCTTAGAGAAGACACTTCTATTCAATTAATGAATATGCACGGTGAGGGGTTTAAGTTGATTGGTGGCTAGGCTTTGTTTTTTCTATTGAAAATCATCAACAATTATACATTTGCCATTTGGTCAATCATTTTTATTCCTATATTTGATAAAAATTCAACCTTTAACATATCAATAAGCAAATGAAATACATTGCATCCATCGATCAAGGAACAACCAGTACCCGTTGTATTATTTTCAACAAAGAAGGAAAAATAATTGCAGTTTCACAGAAAGAGCATGAGCAGATTTATCCCAAACCGGGTTGGGTAGAGCATAATTCGGAAGAGATTTGGAAAAATACCCTAGAAGTAATTGCTTTGGCTCGAATTGAAAAAAGCATCGAAATTAGTCAAATTGCGGCTTGTGGCATTACTAATCAAAGGGAGACAACACTTGTTTGGAATAAACAGACAGGACAACCATATTATAATGCCATTGTTTGGCAAGATACCCGTGTAGGGGAGGATGTGAATATTCTAAGCAAAAGCCATGGTTCACAATTTTTTCAAGATAGAACTGGACTTCCATTGGCGACCTATTTCAGTGGCTTAAAAATAAAATGGATTTTGGATAATGTGCCAGGGGCAAGAGAAGATGCCGAAAAAGGAATTGCTTTATTTGGAAACATGGACACTTTTCTGATTTGGCACCTGACGGGTGGTGTCAATGGTGGTTTGCATATTACTGATGTTACAAATGCTAGTCGGACACAATTAATGAATCTCGAGACTGTCCAATGGGATGAAGAGTTAGCAAGTATCCTGAATATTCCGCTAAAGATGTTGCCTAAAATCGAGCCTAGTAGCAAAGTTTATGGAAAAATTACTGCCGAACCATTGCATGGTGTTCCTTTGGCAGGTATCTTGGGCGACCAACAAGCCGCTTTGGTAGGACAAACTTGTTTCAAGCCAGGAGAAGCAAAAAATACGTATGGAACAGGATGTTTTATGCTCATGAATACTGGTACAGAGCTAGTTCCGTCGAAACATGGATTATTGTCAACGGTTGCATATCAATTCGAAAACCAACAAGTACATTATGCCTTGGAAGGGTCTGTTGCCATTGCAGGGGCTTTGGTTCAATGGATGCGAGACAACATGGGAATGATTGAAAAAAGCTCAGACATCGAGCCTTTGGCAAAAACTGTCGAAGACAATGGGGGGGCGTATTTTGTGCCGGCATTTTCGGGTCTATATGCTCCTTATTGGGAATCTTCCGCTCGAGGTGTTATTGCAGGTTTGACACGCTATGTCAATAAAGGTCATATCGCTAGAGCGGTTCTTGAGGCAACTGCTTACCAAACCCGAGATGTATTGGAAGCAATGGAAAAAGATGCTAATATTGCAGTTTCTTCTTTGAGGGTTGATGGAGGGATGGTCGTCAATGAACTTTTGATGCAATTTCAAGCAGATATGCTGAAAGTGCCAGTGATTCGTCCGAAAATGATAGAAACTACTGCTTTAGGAGCAGCTTATGCAGCAGGAATGGCAGTCGGTTATTGGACAAATACGGAGGATTTATTATCAAATTGGGGGATTGATAAAATTTGGAAGCCTAAAATGAAACTTGCTGAAAGAAAAAAACTATATTTAGGCTGGAAAAAAGCAATTAAACGTTCGCTAAATTGGGAGAAAAATTAATTCATTCTTTCTTCAATCTTTAACGGCGGTTTTTTTCGGGAAGTATTCTCGGTAATTTTATGTTTGAATTTGTATGCAAAAAGTTGATTTTTTAGTAATTGGTTCGGGAATAGCGGGCTTGAGTTTTGCTCTAAAAGCCGCCGAAAAAGGGAAAGTATTGGTACTGACCAAAGTAGATGCCGATGAGACAAATACCAAATATGCTCAGGGTGGGATTGCGGCAGTTTTTGATAGGAATACAGATTCATTTGATAAACATATCAACGACACGCTCATTGCCGGAGACGGATTGTGTGATAGGAAAATTGTAGAAATTGTCGTCAAAGAGGGCCCTGCAAGAATTGATGAGCTGATAGAATATGGAACTAATTTTGATAAACACGATGGAGAATATGATTTGACGAGAGAAGGCGGACACTCTGCCAAAAGAATTCTACATTACAAAGATATTACGGGAAAAGAAATCGAAAGGGCATTGTTGGAGCAAGCCAATAGTAATCCAAATATCGAAATCTTAACTCATTATTATGCCGTAGAAATAATCACCCAGCATCATTTGGGGGTAGAAGTAAATCGAGGCACGGATGATGTCACTTGTTATGGGGTTTATGCTCTCAATCTTGAGAGTGGAATGGTAGAAACCATATTATCCAAGATGACATTGATGGCATCGGGTGGAGCAGGAAATATCTATGCCGCAACTACCAATCCGGTGATTGCCACAGGCGACGGAATTGCCATGGTGTATCGAGCAAAGGGAAGGGTGAGAGACATGGAAATGATACAATTTCACCCGACTTCATTATATAACCCAGGAGAATATCCAAGTTTTTTGATAACGGAGGCTGTGCGTGGTGAGGGTGGTGTGCTTAAAAATAAGAAAGGGGAAGAGTTTATGCATCACTATGATTCTAGGGGTTCGCTTGCCCCAAGAGATATTGTGGCTCGTTCGATTGATGCAGAAATGAAAAAAACTGGCGATGACCATGTCTTTTTGGATATTTCTTTCAAACCTAAAGAACTGATTTTACAACACTTCCCGAATATTTATCAGAAATGTCTAAGCATCGGGATAGATATTACCAAAGACCAAATTCCGGTCGTTCCGGCAGCTCATTATTTGTGTGGGGGGATTTTGGTAGATGAGTTTGGGCGTTCGACCATCAATCAATTATTTGCTTGTGGAGAATGTTCTTCGACAGGCTTACATGGTGCCAATCGCTTGGCGTCTAATTCTCTTTTAGAAGCAGCGGTCTTTGGCAATAGAATTGCTCAAATTGCTCTCGATTCATTTGACTCGTTTGTCTTTCAAGAAAATGTGCCTGATTGGAACGAATTTGGTACAGAACAATCCAATGAAGAAATCTTAGTTACGCATAATTTAAGAGAACTTCAGCGAATGATGTCGGATTATGTGGGTATCGTTCGTTCGGATTTTCGTTTGGAAAGAGCCATGCGACGCCTCAATTTATTGAAACAAGAAACAGAAGAGTTTTATAAAAAAACCAAACTCTCCATGAAATTATGTGAATTGAGAAACTTGATACAGTGTGCTGAATTGGTTATCAAATGTGCCATGAAAAGAAAAGAAAGCCGTGGATTGCATTATACCACCGATTATCCATATAAATTGGGAGGAAAACCAGAAAACTCCCTTTTGTAAATCAAAAATAAATTCGTAATTTTGCACCTCGATATAAAGGTATCGATGTGTCATCGAAGCAAATGGTTCTTTCGATGAAGCAATTTTTCAAATTTTAATTTTTTGAACCAATAATGTCACAAAAAATCAGAATCAAATTAAAGTCATTTGACCACAATTTAGTGGACAAATCGGCTGAGAGAATTGTGAAAGCGGTAAAATCTACCGGTGCGGTAATCAGTGGTCCAATTCCATTGCCTACTCGTAAAGAAATTTTCACGGTTTTGAAATCTCCTCACGTAAACAAAAAAGCTCGTGAGCAATTCCAGTTGTGTACTTACAAACGTCTTATCGACATTTATTCGGCAAGTCCGAAAACTGTAGATGCTTTGATGAAATTGGAGCTACCAAGTGGTGTGGATGTAGAAATCAAAGTGTAGTTTTATAAAAACACTTGATAAAAGAGGCTGTTCTTTCATAGGACAGCCTCTCTTTTGTATCATGATACTTCATTTTCGAGTGATGCCTTTTCCATGTTTTTCTTTACGATTAAATTATGACATGAATTTTTGAAAGTTTCTCGAAATCAAAACAATTCATTTGTTTGAAACGTTAAGCTACAAAACTAATATTTATTTCGTCCTCTTTACGACATCATGGCTTTAGAGAAATTTTTACAAGCAATTCAAGAAGAAAGTTCAAAAACAGTTTATGGAGAATCTCCCCAAGAATTGTACGAGCCTATCCGCTATTTAATGTCTTTGGGCGGAAAAAAAATGCGTCCGCTTCTTACGGTTATGGCAACAAGTATTTTCACTGATGATTGGGAAAAAGCAATTAAGCCTGCACTTGGGGTAGAAGTGTTTCATAATTTTACGCTTATGCACGACGACATCATGGATGCTGCCCCTCTCCGTCGTGGAAAACCTACTGTCCATGAAAAATGGAATCAAAATATCGCCATTCTATCGGGGGATGTGATGTTGGTTTGTGCGTATGAGTTGCTCACGCATGTACAAGAGGATATTTTCAAGCAGGTCATCCGACGATTCAATCGAACAGCGGCTGAAGTTTGCGAAGGGCAACAATTCGATATGAATTTTGCATCAATAATGGAGGTAACAGAAGAGGATTATATCAATATGATTCGACTCAAAACTTCGGTATTGCTTGGGTTTGCTTTGGAATTAGGTGGAATCATTGGAAAAGCGGATGAGGAGTCTGTGCAATTGCTCTATAAAATTGGGGTAAATGCAGGTATTGGATTTCAATTAAAAGATGATATTTTGGATGTTTATGGTGACCCAGAGAAATTTGGCAAACAAGTCGGTGGGGATATCATCGAAAATAAAAAAACTTGGTTGCTAATTCGGGCTCTGGATATAGCCAAACAACAAGGAATGGATGGGGATTTGCATTATTGGCTCAATTTAAAAGAGTTTGACAAAAATGAAAAAGTCGAAGCGGTACGAAATATTTATGATTCCTTGGGTATTAGAGAACAAGCAGAAGCTAAAATGAATGTTTTTTTTGATACAAGTTTAGCAGATTTAGATAAGCTGAATGCTTCGTTCGAACGAAAGCAGTCTTTGGTTGCACTCATCAAGCAATTAATTGAGCGAGAATCGTAAGCAGATCTTTGCTACATTTTGCTAAAAATTGAAATTATCCATATAAAAAATGAGTGATTTTATATGGATAATTCATCGTCAATGTCATTCTAGTTTAATATTAAAGACAAAGAAAGGGAGTTTTTATAGTATTTCTACTCCAATTTGATGGAAATCATTCAAAATTGGGTCATTGGGTTTTAGATTGGTAATCATCAAATCAATTTGATGAATGTCGCAGACTTTATAAGTTTCCTGTACATTAATTTTTTCTTCGATGATGCAACAAACTACTTTTCGAGAAGCCTGCATCATTTTTTGTTTAATCAGGGATTCTTCGTAGTGCCTGATATTCAGCCCTCTAGTCGGATGAACCCCATTCACCCCCATAAAATACAGATCTGCGTTGATGTGTTCGAGTTGCCTCGATACTTCACTACCCAAGGTAATTTGATAGCGTTTAAAATAACTGCCTCCTAGCAAAATTACTTCAATTTTCGGATGTTCATTCAACGACATCGCCAATGCAGGGCTATTGGTGATGATGGTTGCCTCTAATGTTTTGGGCAATTGTTCGGCAATGAAAAAATTGGTCGTTCCGCCATCCATGATAATTGTTTGCCGATTTTCAAACAATTTCAATGCTTTTTTAGCAATAATAGCCAAATCCTCACTTTTATTCGAATGGCGATGATTGGTTCTTAATACAGAAAGATAGGCATTCGCAACGGCACCACCATGAACTTTTTTAAGAAAACCTTTGTCCTCCAATTCGATGATATCTCGGCGAATACTATCATAAGAAACATTCAGGAATTGTCCCAATTCCACAAAGTTTATTTTTTTTTCTGTATTGAGTTTTTCTAGGATAAGCTTCTGTCTTTCTTCTTTAAGCATATTGTTGCAATTTCATAAGACAAAGATTGCAAATTTTTGCAAATAATACTTGCAATGTTTCAAAAAAATTGCATATATTTGCATTGTTATTTAGAATTGATTAACCTATGATGAAAAATAATTAATTTCCGGGTGGGTTGAAACAACAAAATCAACCTACTCCGGATTTTATAGATTTGTTTTTCTGAAAAAGATAAAAATATATTGGTGTATTATGGATTTTTCCAAGAATCGGGAATTTTTATAAAACCAAGCATTTAAAATATATTGTCGTAGTTTTGTTTAATAAGTTTAAGTCTAAAAGATTCTTTTATTCTTACTTTTGAGTTAAAAATAGGGGAAGTGGTCAGATGATGACCACTTTTATTATTTAATAGACATGGCAATTTTTAACATTCGTTGGTGTTTTCTTCTCAATTGTTTATCTTCGTTCTTTCATATCATGAAACAAGCAATGAATCTTAACCAATCAAAAACAGAAGAATCCAATAAATTACTTCAATTATTAGGCGTGGGCTTTGGGATTGCCGTGACTATCGGAGGTACCATAGGTACAGGTATTTTACGTAAACCCGGACCGATTGCCGCTCAATTGGGCGACCCATCTTTGATTATCTTAGTTTGGATATTAGTAAGTATATATGCTTTTTTGGGGGTATTGTGTACCATCGAATTGGGGGTCTCTATTCCTAGGGCTGGGGCGTGGTATGTATATGCCCGACGAGCATTCGGCGATTATGTTGGATTTGTAACAGGCATTACGAGCTGGTTTGGTACTGTTGCGGCGTTGGGGTTTGGTGCTTACACCATGAGTGAATACATCGCATTAATTTGGCCCAATACCGAGGCTTGGATTCGAGGAATGGCTATCTTTATCTTGATTTTGTTGATGGGTTTTCATTGGCTTGGAACTAAATCTGCTGGGAAATCACAAGAAATCATGTCTTTTTTAAAGGCTGTTGGCTTGATAATATTTGTAGGAGTATGTTTTTGGTTTGGGGGAGAAACGACCACACAAGAATTACAACAAACTACCCTGAGAGTTTCGGGGCCTGCTTTGTTTACTGGCTTGATTATTGCTTTGCAACAAGTATTTTATACTTTTGATGGATGGCATACTGCGGCTTATTTTACTGAAGAAAATACCGACCCTGTCAATAATCTTCCCAAATCGATGATTACAGGGGTATTGGTGGTTATTTCTATTTATTTGCTGGTCAATCTTGCTATTTTATACATCATGCCTATCGAGACTCTCAGCCATTCAAAATTGGCGGCTGCCGATGCTATTCAAATGATATTTGGGGCAAAATCTGCAAAAATCATTACTTTCTTCTTGATGATTTCTATCTTAGGAATGCTCAATGCCCAAATTATGTTTGCTCCGAGGGTTATTTATTCCATGAGTAAAGATGCTCTTTTTTTTAAAACAGCTCGAAAAGTAAATAAAGGAGGAACGCCGGCTTTTGCCATGCCGCTGACAGGGATTTTGTCTATCTTGTTGATTATCAGTGGGAAAGATACTTGTGAGCGATTGTCGGATATTGCGGTCTTTTTCTTTGTCTTGACGTATGCCGCTGGTTTTGCTTCGGTTATTCGATTGAGAATGAAAGAGCCTAATTTATCTCGTCCGTATCGGGTAATTGCTTATCCTTTTGTGCCGATTTTGCTCATCATTGTCTCTCTGTTTTTTCTGATAGGAGCTGTTGTTCAGGACATTCACAGCACACAGTATGCTTTGATATTTCTACTGATTAGCTATCCTCTCTATCGAATTGGAAAAAAATGGTTGTTTTGATTTGTTTAATCATTGCATGGTAATCAGGTATTTTCTATATCATGATTAATAATTAATTTGACTTTTATTTGAATAATAAAAGTCAAATTGACTATTAAAAAGGTCTTAAAAAAAATATTTATACATTATTTCTATCATTCGAAAATATTTTAATCTTTGCAAAAATCTTTAACTTATGAATCGTAAATACGCATTATTAGCCGTAGGAGAGCTATTGGCTGATTTTATCGGAATCGAAATTGCTGAAAGCATCGAAACAACAGAGAAATTTCAGCGTTTTCAAGGGGGAAGTCCTTCTAATTTGGCTGCTAATATGGCAAGATTAGGGAATAATACCGCCATTGTTTCTTGTGTCGGAAATGACAATTTAGGAAAGTATTTGATTGACCAAGTGAAAGAAACTGGAGTGGATACGCAATTTATCGCCATAGATTCTGCCGAGCCATCCAGCATAGTAGTGGTGGCTCGCTCGAAAGCTACTCCTGATTTTATTGCTTATCGTACTGCCGACCGAATGATATTGCCCAATCATATTTCTGATGAATTATTGGCAGCATGTGCCGTATTTCATACAACCTGCTTTGCTTTAAGTAGAAATCCTGCTCAAAGCTCTATCATAGAAGCAGCTGCCAGAGCTAGCCAAGCGGGATGTCGTTTGAGTATTGATTTGAACTATGCTCCGAGTATTTGGCCTAATCGGGAAGAGGCCTGGAAAGTGATAGAAGAATATCTAAAGAAAGGGGCATTGGCAAAAATGAGCGAAGACGATGCCGAAAGGTTGTATGGACGACCCGTTCAGCCCGAAGAGGTCATCGCTGATTTACATCGGATGGGTGCTCGTTTGGTATGCTTCACTTTGGGAGGTAAGGGAAGTATCATATCTGATGATTTTGGCAAAAATACCTTGAATATCCCTGCCCGCAACATCGAAGTAGTTGATGCCACCGGGGCGGGAGATTCTTATTGGTCGGGATTTCTTACTGCATTGTTGGAAGAAAAAGACATAGAAACTTGTGCCAAAGCCGCTGCTAATATTGCAGTATTAAAATTGACAACCCTTGGCCCTCTGCCTGCCAAAGTGGATAGGGCTGTTTTATATAGTTAATTGTAAATATAGTTGGGTCTTCAAATGGCCTTATTTAATCAAAAGAATGAAACATTTTATCTCGCTTGAAGACGTAAAGGATATTCGTGCATTGGTGCAGGAAGGAATCCAACAGAAAGCACAACCCTTTGCCGACCAACACTTAGGAAAAAACAAAACCATCGGCTTGATTTTTTTTAATCAAAGCCTAAGAACAAGGCTTAGCACACAAAAAGCTGCTCAAAATTTGGGTATGAATGTCATGGTTATGAATGTTGGTCAAGATAGCTGGCAGCTCGAATTGGAAGATGGGGTTATCATGGATGGAGATAAAGCAGAACATATCAAAGAAGCGGCGGCTGTCATTGGCAGTTATTGTGACATCATCGCTGTTCGGGCATTTGCTGGACTAAAAGACAGGGCGACAGATTATTCTGAATCTGTCATGGAAAAATTTAAGAAATATGCTGGTGTGCCAATTGTTAATTTGGAATCTGCCACCAGACATCCTTGTCAATCTTTGGCAGATTTGATTACCATTGAAGAATTGAAACAAACAGCACGTCCAAAAGTTGTTTTGACTTGGTTGCCTCATTTTAAGCCGCTTCCACAAGCCGTAGCAAATTCCTTTGCAGAATGGGTCAATCAGACAGATTATGAATTTGTTATTACTCATCCCGAAGGGTATGAGTTGCCTGCTCATGTCGTTGGAAATGCAAAAGTGATACATAATCAAAATGAAGCCCTGAAAGATGCTGATTTTGTATATGGCAAGAATTGGTCATCTTATAGCCATTATGGACAAATATTGACCCAAGACCCTTCTTGGAAAATAGATGAAAATAAAATGGCTTTGACCAATCACGGAATTTTCATGCACTGCTTACCAGTAAGACGTAACCTGAAGGTCTCTGATGCCGTACTAGATAATCATTCGGCTGTCATTCAGCAAGCTGCCAATCGAGAATGGTCTGCTCAGGCTGTTTTAAAGCAAATTCTTAGCTCCTTGTAATGGTGGCAAAACTATGTTTTTCTTGTTTTTATCCAAAAATAGGAAAAACATAGTTTTGCTGCCTAGTTTCAAAATGTTTGAATTTCCAAAGATTATCCAAACTCTCTTATACTTTAGCCAATATTCAGTTTTGGTTCAAGCCAAAGTAAAATTAAACAAAATAAAAATAGCCCCAACCAAATTGTTTCTGAGAGCTTTTGCTCAATAGCTTGTTTGCTTGTTGTTTCTTGGTAGGAATCTCCAGAAAGATAGGATTCAATTATCTTTGATTTGGCAATAGTTGATTGATTATCAGCAATATAGATAGAAATGCTATCTTGTAAAGTATGCCAGCCTACACTCCGAAAGAAATAGGGATAGTCGTGCTTTGTTTCGTTGATGACGGAGGATTCGCTTTGGATTTTATCGGAATCTATTGTTAGTGATTTTTGAGAAAATTTGCTTTTCCATTGAATGATGCTTCGTCTATTCACAAATATTGGAGCTTTTATGCTGATGCGTTCGGTAGTTTCGGGTTTTAGAAGCTCTAAGGTGTGCATCCAAATGTTGGAGTAAGCCATACTATCACCTGATAAAAGAAGCGGAAATGTTTGGCTGACGAGATTGATTCCAATTTTGCTTGAGTTTTGTTGCACCGCAATGGGGTAGTTATCCAATGATTCTTGAAAAGGGGCTTCTATAATAGCATCACTAAAGCTTGCCGTTTCTTCTTTTTGAGATTCCTTTGCCAAAGATTTTATCTGAAATTTCGTATTAAAACGATTATTAAGATAGCCAATGAACTCATTGGGCTTAGAAATATTAGTAAACAATATACTTTTTCCGTTTTGAAAGCTTTTGTTGATTAGTTCATGATTGGCTTTTTCGGCATCACAAACAATGATTTCTGCTTCCATCTCTTTGGCTTTGTTTGCGAAAAAAGTACTGTTATTCTCTTTGGATATCTGAACAATATTGGTGAGGTGATGCCCTTTTTTTGCCCAAAAATCTGACAATGTTTTATTTTCAAAATCTGCATTGCTTTGTACAAATAAGATTGAAAGAGGCTGTGGCTTGATTGAGAAAAATATAATTTCGTGCAAGAGGTCGTTGTTTAGTTTCAGCTCGTACTTCACTTTTCCGATAGAGGCAATAGGGGATTTAAGTACAAAACTAGAAATTCCTTTAGGGAGTGAAAGGCTGTCGAGGCTTGTATTTCCTAGCTTCAAATATAGCATCTCTGGCTTGTCCAATTTGATTTTGCCCTCTACTCTCTGAATTTCTCCTTGATAATTTACTGCTTCCCAACTAATATCTTGTAATTCTTTTGGTTTGAAAAAAGGAATCCAACTGAGAGAGTGATTGGCTAAAAGATGTAGAGAACTTGAGTCAATATTTTGTCCGAAAATATATATTTTACCTAGCTTTTCGATAAAATTTTGGTTTTCTATCATTGTTTTCCTAAACGTTTCGGCATCGAAAGTTTCGGTAATGTGTAAGCTGTCTTGTACTTTTTGAATGTCTGGAGTGCCAATGGTATCTGCAATAATCAATACTTTTTGGGTATTGATTTCTTTTTTCCAAGAGGGCTGAAAAATATATAAAGCGACCAGTATCAGCAAAGAACCATTTAGGGTAATTTTCGACTTGGAAAAGTTTCTTTTCTTCCAAAATGCCAAAAATTGTGTTAAAAAAAGAATCCCTAATCCGATAGAAAGTATCGGGTGGCGGTAGTTTGTTATCAATATTTCAATGTATTCAAGCATTTTTTATCGATTAATATTTTTCCAAAAAGCATTTTCTAGTTTTGTATTCCCTAAAGTACTTTGTGATTTGCCTTTCGGTTGATTAGGAATATCTGGCTCAATTATTTTATACAATAAGCTCGTCAGTTGTGCTTTTTCAGTGTTGTTGAGAGATTGATTATTAACTACTTTTTGAAGATATGAGAGGGATTTCCAATGGCTAAGTTTACCTTGAATTGCTCTTTCCCCTAAGTAGTTTCCGAGTAGCAATACTTTTTGTTTTTGAGCTTGACTCAAAGACGGAAATTGTACCAAACCTAATACTTCTGCTATCAGATTTTCTAATTCAGTAGAAGAAAGTGTTTTCTCGTGTGTAAATGAAGCATTGAACTTAGTCAATTCTCCCGAAAAACGTTTTTCTTTTTCCTTGATTGGCGGGGGAGAAAAACTTGTTTTTTTGACAAAAGTACGGGCTTTTTGTTGGGCATTTTTCAAATATTCCAATGCTTTTTTCTCAAAAGGAATGGCTTTTTCTGGTTCGTACAGACGTAAATGCAATTCAGATTGCCACATTTGTTCCAATGCCATTTTCAAAAGAGATTTTGTTGATTTTTCGTAGTAAGTGTTCAATTCTCCATCGTCATGGCTATGTACATAATCTGCCAATAGCTCTGCTACACCGCCATCTTTGGAGTTATCTGCTTTTTCGGAATGATTGTGTTCTTTTTTTTCTTCATGGTCGTGTTCATGTTCTCCTTCATCGTGGTCGTGTCGAAAACTTTTCAACATATCCACATTGTTATCCACATTTTCTGGTAAAGCATTGGTAGCTCCAATAGCCCCTTCATTTTCTTCGCCTAAATATTGTCCGTATCGCAAGCGAAGTGCTTTTTGGTCGAATCCAATTTCATTAGAAATGCTGTTGAAAGATTGAGCAGGGATTTTATTTCTTTTGGCAATGAGTTTTTCGGTATCAATGATGATTTGCCTTTGGCTTCTAAAATATTCGGGCATGATATTCATTGCCATGGTTGCCAACTCTGCATCTTCTACCCGAGCGGTATCTTTATAGACCAAAAAATAGGTATCTGATAAACTAAGATTGGCGTCTGGTGTTTTATTATCAACAGCTTCCCAATGATAGTATAGCTCATCTCCTGGAGAAAAATGGAGTGTATTTAATTGTATTTCTTGGGTAATGGCTTGTGTATGAAAGTTCTTTTCACTTATTGGAATTTTCATTTCTCTGAATTTGACGTTCTCGCCAGAGCCTCTTGCTAAAGTTGCAACAATGTAAGCCTCTTTAACCATGAAATCGTCTGATATTTTGGCAGAAATCTTTAAGTTTTTAGAGTCCTTCAGGTAATGTATTTGATAAAGTTCTTTCGATAAAGGTTCTATTACAGGGGCTTCATCCCGAATGGCTTCAAGTCTATAAAACTCAGATTCGTACGCCAAAGAATCTTTCCAATAGGCTTTGATAGAATAAAAACCCGAACCGATAACTTGGTCAGTCAGTATAAAAAAGTTATCTTTTTTCTTGAAATCTAGTTTTTCATTTCTATTATTCACAAATACCACTCGGAGATTTTGGCTATTGGCAAAGGATAACTTCCACTCAATCTGCGACCCCGTCAAGCAAGAAATATTGAAATTATCGCTTTCATTGGTTGGCAGATTGGTGTATTTTGGAGGGGTAATCACCACTTGTATATCTGATAAATCAACAAGAAAACTCTGTTTTTTATCGTTGGTTGGTAGAATGTTGTTTGTAAATAATTGATTCTTTTTTTGCTTTAAATAGGGTACAGACCAATAAAAAGCTAAGGAAAATATAAAAAAAATGCCATAATTGAGGATAGATTTATCAAAAGTCCATTTGATTTTTTTGGGAAAATATTCTTCCAATCGTTCTAATTGGAGCGTTTCTGCAATACTGAGTGTCGATTTGTTGAGCAACTCTAAGCTAAACTCTGTTTCTGGATAATGTCGATGAATGTATGAAATCGTTGTTTTTTTCTTAAAAAAAATTAGCCAAAAAAGAATGAAAAAACTACCGAATAGTGCCGCAAATACCGCAATATCTTTAGTAAAATATTGGACAATAAAATAGATGCTTACTCCCAATAGTAGGGCTTTGGCAAGTGCTTCTAAAAACAGTAGAATTTGAATTTTCTTTATAAACAGCCTCATCTGATTCATAAGTTTTTCTGAATAGAAAGCCATCGTTCAAGGCTTAGTACAACAATAAAGAGCAATAATAACACATCTGTAATCCAAGCTTGATTGAATCTTCCAGACAAAGTTTCGGTGGCAAATAAACCTTTCAGTTCTGAATTTGAAATGCTTTTTTCAGCACCAAAGTCGTTCATTTCAAAATGGTTAAGTATTTTTTCTAATAAAAACTCCGGCAACTTTCCCTCAAAAACGAATGGATAGTCGCTTGGAAGAATAGATTTTCGAAAAACAACCGTATTTTCTTCAAAATCGTGTCGATATTCTATAAAGTTTGATAAAAAATATAATATTTCTGGGCTTTTTTTGCCTATAATTCCTCCATTTTTAAATACAATGTCCCATTTTTCTTTATTAAGACCATTTTCTTCGATAGAAAAAGCCATGCCATAGGTACTTGAAATCGCTCGAAGAGCCAGCCGAATGATTTCTTTTTCCTCTTGATTGCTTGTCTCGATTAATACCCTAAAATCTCCACGATGCTTACGCATACCTATTGGGGGCGGCTTTAATTGACTACTTAGCTTCCCTTCCGAATCTCGATAAATGTACTTTTTGTCGGAAGTTTCAAAAAAAGAAAGCCTTTTCTTTTGTTTATCTTCAATGTTATGAAGCGAAACTTGAGTAGAAGAATAAATTTTAGGGATATTCTTCAGTGCTTGGGTGTTCAAAAAGTATAAATGAATCGTGGCATTTGATAGTTGATTCTCGACCAATTGGATTGATTTCTGAATTGCTTTTCCATCTGCTACAGGATAGTTTGGCATGGGCGACAAAGCCATTAAAGGAATATTATTGGGACTAATCCAGAGGCATTTTTCTCCATTTTTGAGGGCTTTTTCAATTTCAAACTTAAAATTCTCTGTAATTTGTTTGTTTGCCTGAACCAGATGAATCGTTTTGCTTGTGTTGGCATGCTTGAGAGATTGAAAAAATGGCTTGCCTAACATCAATACGAGTAAAAGAATCAAAAGACAACGAAGAAATAATAAAAATAATTCTTTTAAACGAAACCCTTTGCTTTGGCTATTTTCTATTTCGAGCAACCAACGCATAGCAGCCCAATCAATTACTTTTCCTTTTTTTTGATGCCAAAAGTGAATAATAATTGGTGCTGAAATAGCTAAAATACCCCATAAAATGCCAGGATTGAGCATCTCCATATTAATTTTTCCTGAGTTTTAGTGTTTTTTTGATTAGCTCCGCAATATCTTCCGCCAAGTTTGTTTGAATAAAATGTACCGAAGGAAGATTAAGGTCGTTTTTAAGTGTTTCTATGTAATTATTTATATTTTTTTGAAAAACATCTTTGATTTTTTCTGCTTCGAGTTCGACTTCTTTATCCATTTCCAAATCTCTAAAACGAAAAAGACCTTTCAAGTCAAAATGCAATTCTTGCATTCCTAATATTTGAAAAACAATCAGTTCACGATATTTCGATGATAAGTTTTTAATGAACACCCGCCATTCGTCTGTTGTTTCCAAAAAATCAGAAACAAAGACGACTATTTCTTTTTGTTTTGATTGTGTTAAAATATCGGTGCTTTGTGCTTCTTCTTGCCAATTTCCTGAAGCTTGAACATTCTCCAAGGCATACAAAATTCGCTGAAAAGTTTGTTTTCCCCCTGCCACCAAGGTTTCGACTATATTTTTTTTGAATGCGTATAAGCTAATAGAATCGCCTTGAATGTATGCCAAATAAGCAATAGAAGCCAATAATATTTTTGCAAAATTCAATCGACTTACACCATTTTCCTCATAATTCATCGAGCCACTCAAATCCAATAATAATTTGAAATGAAATTGGCTTTCCGTACTTGATTGTCGTACCAAATGTTTGTCTGTCCGTGCAAAAAGCTTCCAATCAATACCTTTGGGGTCATCACCACTTTGGTAGTGTTTGTATTGTTCAAACTCAATCCCATGACCGAACCTTTTGCTTGGATGAATACCGAGTAAACTTTTTTCACTGACAATTTTGCTAGCAATTGCCAAGTTATTGAGTTTTATTAATTCGTTGGTGAGCATATATTAAGCATTCAAAAGGTCTTTTATTATATCATCGGCAGTAATTCCTTCGGCATCTGCCCTAAAGTTTAAAGCAATTCGATGCCTTAAAATCGGAAAAGCGAGATGCTTGACATCTTCCGGAATAACAGAAAATCGACCCTCTAAAATAGCTTTGGCTTTTGCACATAAAACCAATGCTTGTCCAGCACGTGGTCCGGCACCCCAATCACACCATTTTTTTACCATTTCAGAAGTGCTAAAAGCTGGTCGAGTATTTCGCACCAAATGGTTTATTTTGATTAAAATTTCTTCGCTGATATGTACTTGACGGGTTAAATTTTGCAAATCTAAAATTTCACGTTCGGTCATAACAGTATGTAAATCAGGTTTTTGTGTTCCGGTAGTGGACATAAGAACATTTAGCTCCTCTGTTTCGGAAGGGTATCCTAATTTGATATATAATAAAAATCTATCGAGCTGTGCCTCTGGCAGCGGATAGGTTCCGGCTTGTTCAATCGGATTTTGGGTGGCAATAATTAGAAATGGCTTTGGCAGAGGGTAAGTCGTACCAGCATAAGTAACTTTATATTCTTGCATTGCCTCCAGAAGAGCCGCTTGGGTTTTTGGGGGAGTTCGATTTATTTCATCGGCAAGAACCATGTTAGCAAAAATTGGTCCCTGATTGAATTTAAAGAATTTCTTGCCCGTTTCATGATTTTCTTCTAAGATTTCAGTGCCAATAATATCCCCAGGCATCAAATCAGGCGTAAATTGAATCCTTTTGAAAGACATATCAAGAGATTCAGCTATGGTTTTCACCATCAATGTTTTTGCTAAACCAGGGACACCTTCTAGCAAACAATGTCCACCAGCTAAAAATGCAATCAAAATTTCATCAATGGCATTTTGTTGGCCGATGATTACTTTGGCAATTTCTTTTTTTAATAGCGGCAACTTCGCCACTAATTCTTTATAATGAGCAGTATTTTTACTTTCCAATGCTTAAATAGTTAGTGCGTAATGAATAATATTAACTCCAAATTTTGTGTTGTCCTCCGCCAGCCATCGTTTGTTTCTGAAATCATAATCCCATTCACAGCCATAGTCTTTATTACTGTATAATACGCCGATTCTCCCATTGATAATAATGGCTTTCAGGTAATCGTGTACCAAATCATCACCCCAGCCATTGAGTTCAAAAGTAGTAGTGGGAGGACCTTCAAAATGAAAAAAATTATGATAAATAGGGTGATTGTTTGGGATTTTTTGAAGTGCTTTATTCCCAAAAGTTTTAGCCATTTCTTGTTCAAAAGATTTGGCAAAAAGCCCATCGATGTCATGATTGCAATCATCGACAAAGACAAAGCCACCATGATTGACATAATTTCGAAAATGTTCTCGTTCTTGGCTCGAAAATTCTACTAATTTATGCCCACTGAGATAGCAAAATGGACTTTTGAAAATCTCGTTACTTTGTAGAGCGACCACTTTTTCCTTTTCATCAATAGGAATAGTTGTATATTCTACCAAAGAATGAAGCAAATTGGTAGGCATTCGTTGGTCGGTATCCCAATCTCCCGAATTATATTGTATTCTGGTAAAAACAAAGGGTTTCATCATTCTCAAAAATCCATGAATCAAAAAATAGAAGCGGTAGTTTTTAGCATACCGCTTCTATTTTTTGAGTAATTAAACGGCATCAGACAAACTAGAGAAGGTAAATTCACGGATTTTCATTGGAGGAATCATATAATTTTGATTCGATTCCGTGCTTACCACACGCTCGGTTTTTCCAAGCATTTCCAAATTATTGAGCATAATAATCGGACTTTCGTTGAATCTGAAATTTTTTATAGGGTGCTTTATTTTCCCATTTTCGATATAGAAGGTTCCGTCACGTGTCAGACCTGTTTGGAGCAATGTTTGTGGGTCAACGGAGCGAATATACCATAATTTCGTAACCAAAATACCTCTTTCGGTACTTTTTATCATTTCTTCCAAGGTTGCATCACCACCGAGCATAATCATATTGTTGGGGAAAGGAAGTGGTTTTACACCTTTTTCCTTTGCCCAAAAGCGAGAATAGGCTAAGTTTTTAACAACTCCATTTTCAATCCAAAAAGTTTTATGTTGAGCTTGTCCATCACCCGACCAAGGAGCTGCGGGAAGATCAAGGTAATTTGGGTCAGAGAAAATAGTGACTCTCTCATCGACAATTTTTTCGCCAAGACGAGTTTTTCCTCCTTGCTTACTAAAATAGGAGCGTCCCTCATCTGCACTGCGAGCATCCATATCAAAATAAATATTTTCCATCAGAACGGCTGCAGCAGTCGGTTCGAGAATGACGGTATATTTGCCTGGTTCTAGGGCTTTTGCACCGACAGAGCCTCT
>CAYUFZ010000014.1:21343-25340 GCA_964444025.1 uncultured Emticicia sp. | reverse complement strand
ATGGCCAGTTCTAGCTGTAAAAGCTTCATCAATAGCTTTAAGCTCTTCGGCAGTGAAACCCTCGCTGATGACTTTATTGATTTCTTCATAAAATGCTTTTTCCAATTTTTCGGCATTTTCTGGAGCATAAATGGCATAAGTCATAAACATTCCCGATTTATCCAAAGAACCTGCATTTACGTTTGAGCCAACGCCATAGCTTAATCCATCTTTTTGACGAATTCTGACCGCCAATCGAGAGTTTAAGAACCCTCCACCCAAAATATAATTTCCTAAGATTAAAGCTGGATAATCAGTATCAGAATCTTGGATTTTTAAGTTTTGTCCCGCCAAAAACAAAGCATTTGCCTTGTCTGGAGTTTTGATTGCTTTATTGGCAGGAGCAATTTCTTGAAATACCGATGGAATTCGGCTAAAAGTAGTCGGAGATTTCCAATCTGCCAATTTTGAAGAAATAAATTGACGGGCGTTTGCCTCATCAAAATCACCTACAAAAGAAATAGTAGCAGCTGAGGCTCCATAAAACTGAGTATAAAATGCCTTTACATCCTCGAGCTTAATGGCTTTTACCTCTTCCAATTCTTCGTCTATCGTTGCCACATACCTGATATCGTGCTTCGGATACGGATTCATTGTTCTCTGAAATTCTGTAAATGCCAAGGCTTGAGGGTCGCTTTTTTGAGACTCGATGCCTGCCATATTTTCTTGTCTTAACTTTTCAAATTCATTGGCATCAAAAATCGGATGACGAAGCATGTCGGTTGTTATTGCCAATACTTTGTCCAAATTTTCTTTCGTAGCTTCGATACTTGCACTGACAGTATTTCCACTCCCTCCAATAATGACTTGTGCCTTCAATTTATCTAAGGTATCTTTCAATTGCTGACGACTTAAATTGCTTGTTCCTTTGTTTAGCATAGCTGCTGTAAATTGAGAGATTAAGCCTTTGTTTTGTAGGCTTTTCTCCTCGCCCAAGCGAAGCGTTAAATTCACACGGACAGCATTGCCACGAGTAGATTTTGGCAAAAGAGCATATTTTAAACCATTGCTTTCTTGTCCTCTTTTGGTTCTTTTTTCAATGTTATTAGGAGAAGGGTCAAAAACCTCTCCTTGAGCAACGACCGCACGACCCTTGTAACTCTTCACTAATTCTTCTACATTAGGAGCTTCAGGTACTTTCACTCGCTCTGGATTTGTCTCCGGAATAAACTCTCCGATGGTACGATTAGAGGGTTTGAAATACATCTTTGCTATTCGCTGCACATCTTCTAAAGTTACTTTTTCCATGGCATCACGGTAAAGGAAAATCAATCTCCAATCGCCTTGGGCAATGAATTCCGAAATTCCTAAGCCGATTCTTTCCGAACTACGCAGAGCCATTTCGACTTGTTTCAGATTGGAATTTTTCCCTCTTTCAACTTCCTCTTTAGTGATTTTAGAGGTAGCAATGGAATCTAAAGTTGCTAAAAATGCCTTTTTTGCATCATTCAAATCTTTATCTTTCAATACCTCTGCACCAAAATAGGCAAAACCTGGTTCTTTGAGTGCAAAAGAATATCCAAATTGTGAAGAAGCTTTTTTCGTTTCTACCAAAGCTTTATATAATCTGCCGGCAGGCTCACTCGTAAGAACGTCTATTAAAACCTCTGTTGGTGCATAATCTGGATGACTACCCGGAGCGATGTGGTACATTGCCCCCAAATATTGAACATCACCGACACGGCGTAAAGTCACGGCACGTTCGCCATCTTGTTGTGGTTCGACGGTATAAGTTCCTTGTAAAATCCTATTTGGACGAGGAATTGCTCCAAAATAGTCATTGACCATTTTGAGGGTTTTTGCTTCATCAATTTTACCTGCTACCATCAAGACAGCGTTATCTGGTTGGTAGAATTTTTTATAAAATGCTTGTAAATTTTGAATCGGTACACGCTCGATGTCTTCTCTCGAACCGATGGTAGAATTTCCATAATTATGCCACAAATAAGCACTTGAGATTACTCGCTCCATCAAGACACTTCCTGGGTCATTTTCTCCTGATTCAAACTCATTACGAACCACCGAAAACTCTTTTTCTAAATCTTCTTTTTTAATGAATGAATTGACCATTCTATCCGACTCCAAATCCAATGCCCAACGAAGATTTTCATCGCTTGCCGAAAATGTTTCGTAATAGTTGGTTCTATCGAGCCATGTTGTTCCGTTAGGTCTGGCACCATGTTCGGATAATTCTTTGGGAATGTCTTGGTGTTTTGGTGAACCCTTAAACACCATGTGTTCGAGAAGATGAGCCATGCCCGTTTCGCCGTAGCCTTCGTGTCTTGAACCTACCAAATAGGTGATATTGACGGTAATTGTTTGCTTAGAAGCATCTGGGAACAATAAAACTCTCAAACCATTGGCAAGCTTGTACTCGGTAATACCTTCCACTGAGCTTACCTTAATGGGCTCCGTAACGACTGTTTTTTTTTGAGCAATGACTGCTTGTGTCCCAAGCAAGGTGGTCAAAAAGATACTTACAGCAAACTTTTTGAAAATTGATTTTCGGGGATTTTGTAACATAATCAATATGGTTTTAGAATTAAGTTAGCAAATAAACTTAGCTTGTGCTTATTTGTACAACGAAGAAATAAACAAAGCAACGTTAATACAAGAAATTAATGTTAAAAATGCTTAAAGAAAGGATAAATGGTTGCTATTGAAACCTTCACATTTTTTATATCTTTGTTTATGCAAAAAATCATCAAAAAATATCTCAAAAAAATTACGAATTTAAGCTCGTCTAATCGGTCTTTGTTGCTATTACAATTGAGCAAAGAATATTTTATTGATTTGAATTTGCTCAATTTTATCGACAAAAAACCAAGTTTTGATTATATTCGGCAATTAATCTCAGGTAAAAATCAAGTTTTTTTATCCGATGTATTAGATAGTCGATTTGAGAAAAACAATGAGGTCAGTAAAATATTATCCAATATTGCCCGAACCGAAAAATTTATTGAACAAGAAAGAGGAGCAAAGGATTTGTACGTAGCTTATCCTTTTATTAAAGGAAAATTTAAAGATGGTACTGCTGTTCGATGCCCGCTTCTATTTTTCCCGGTTAGTTTACAAAATAACGGTAAAAAATGGTATTTAGAAATCAGAAATGAAGGAATAGTTCTTAACAAAAGTTTTCTATTGGCATATACTTTTTTTAATAAAATCACTATTTCAGACGATTTTTTTGAGACATCCTTAGAGGATTTCCCCTCCGAAAGTTTGGCTTTTCTAACCAAACTTTATGAAACCCTCAAAGATTCGCCTCTGGAAATTAATTTTAATTCGGAAATATTCCAAGAACGCCTGATTGATTTTCCGCCAATAAGCAAAATTGACTTAGAAAAAAACGAACGAAATGGAGAATTAAAATTATTTTCTCAGGCAGTTTTAGGTATTTTTCCGCAATCTGGGTCATTCTTAGTGAATGATTACGAATATTTGATAGAAAAAAAGGTTGATTTTTCATTTGAAAACTTCAACCAAGCATATATGCCAGTCTTTCAAACAGAAGCAGACACTTTTTTGCCTTTTGCCCATGATGCCTCTCAAGAAGCTGCCATTATCCAAATCAAAAATGGACAATCGTTGGTTATTCAAGGACCTCCCGGAACGGGCAAATCGCAGCTTATTGCCAATCTGATTGCCGACTTCACTGCCAGAGGTAAAAAAGTTTTGTTGGTTTGTCAGAAAAGGGTTGCTCTCGATACCGTCTATCAGCGACTTCAAGAGATTGGCATGAATGAGTTTGTCGCCTTGGTACATGATTTTCGAAACGATAGACGCATGCTTTTTGATAAAATTGCTGCTCAAATTGATAAAATTGAGCAATACCAACAGCAAAATAAAAGTTTAGATACTATTTTTTTAGAAAGAAACTTTGCCAGTTCGAGTAGGAAAATCGATAAAATTACAGAAGAATTACAAAGTAAATCAAAAGGAGTTACAATAAAGAAAC
>CAYUFZ010000014.1:0-21333 GCA_964444025.1 uncultured Emticicia sp. | reverse complement strand
TACAGAAGAATTACAATCATTCAAGCAGGCTTTGTTTGACGATACGGTGGCGGGGATAAGCCCGAAAGAATTATATTTGAGCATACAAAAAGAAATCCCTTCGATAGCTATTCCCGAATTTAAACACTTCAAATTTAATGAGATAGAAGCCTTCAAGGATAAACTGAAACATTGGCTACAATACCAAGCGAAATTTGAAGAGAAAGAACTTTTATTTTGGCAAAAAAGACGCTCTTTTGCTCATTTTAAAGGAAAAAACCTTTCCGAAATACAAGGGTGTATGCGACAAATTGTGTATTTCAGCGAAAAAAAACGGACAGACCAACCCTTGGCTCATTTGCAGCAAATTGCCTGTAATTCGCTCGAAAATTGCTTGAATCTATTGAAAAATAAGTCTATTTTAGATAAATTTTTAGTTTTATATCAATCTAAAAAATACAGCAAAATCAAGCAAGAATTAAAGAAATTTAAAGAACAAATAAAGTTGGTCAGCCAAAATCAATGGATTGAGGTCAGCTTAGAATCTCATCACTTGGGGCATGAGCTTGAAGTTCTAGCAAACATACAAAAGCTCAATCAATGGCTGTTTAAAGGGTGGACAATGTTTTCAAAAGACAAAAAGCAGCTTGTGTTGTTGCTACAACAAAATTCCCTACAATTGAACCAAAAAGACATAGGAATTTTAATCCAAAAAATAGAAAATCGGATTTTACTTGAAAAAAACCTTCAACAACTACAAAAATATAATTTAGACTTTGATATTTCCATGGATTCTCCCCAGATGGAAGCCTCAATAGATGAGTACGAAAAAGCAATTTTGGCTCGACAATTGTGGGAAGAATCGGGCGTAGAAATGATTTCTCCCTTTGAAATTAATCATTATCAACACATTCATTCGATTGCCCAAGAGCTTCAAAAGCTTTATCCTATTTGGAGGGTTTACTTAAGTCCCCAACAAATCGATTACTTGCTACAAAATCCATCTCAAAGCAATCGTTTTGAGATGGATTTGCAGGAATATTTTGATTTTTTTTGTGAATCCGACCAAATTTATGAAACTTTTGATACTGCCGAATGTGCCATTGCCCAGCAGCTATCCTTATACAAAGAAAATCCCATGGAGGTATTTTTAAATGCTTTACGTCTCCATTGGCTTGATTATTTAGAGGAAATTTCGCCAATTCTTCGGAGTGTAAGTACCCTAAAAATGACCCAATGGGAAGAGGAACTTCAAAATAAAATCGAACAAAAATCAGATTTGAGTCGAGAGATAATTTCGGTGAAACTTCGAGAACAAACCTATCAAAACCGAGTTTTTAATCGGTTGAATAATGCTGTCACGTATCGAGAATTATATCATCAATGTAGTAAAAAACGAAAACTTTGGTCTGTTCGCCAATTATTAGATGCTTATTTCGAAGAGATTTTCAGACTAATGCCTTGTTGGATGGCATCTCCGGAGTCTGTTTCTGCTATCTTTCCGATGAAAGAAAAAATGTTTGATTTGGTTATTTTCGATGAAGCTTCTCAATGTTTTGCCGAATATGGCATTCCGGCTATTTATCGTGCTACCCAAGTTGCTATTGTTGGAGATTCCAAACAACTAAAACCCAATGATTTGTACCAAATTCGGTACGAAGATGAAAACGAGGACGAACCTTTGGTGGACATTGATGCACTTTTAGATTTGGCAAAGCATTTTTTACCACAGGTATCCCTGACAAACCATTACCGAAGCCAATCCCTCGATTTGATTGAATTTTCGAACCAACATTTTTATAACCGTTCTCTAAAATTACTACCCCATTTTGACTTTGTAAAAAAACAACAAATGGGAATTGAATACATCAAAATTGATGGCATTTGGGAAAATAATACCAACCAAGCCGAGGCAGAAGCAATCGTGACAATCATGCAAGAACTTTTATCAAAAAATCCAGAGAAAACCTACGGAATTGTTACTTTCAATCAGAAACAAGCACGTTTGATACAAAACAGACTTTTTTTGGCAAAAATTGACAATATTTCGGTAAAAAATATCGAAAATATCCAAGGAGATGAATTTGATGTTGTTTTGTTTAGCATTGCTTATGCCCCCAATAAAGTGGGAAAAATGTCAATAAATTTCGGTAGCCTAAGTCAAAATGGCGGAGAAAACAGACTAAACGTAGCTGTCAGCCGAGCCAAAGAGAAAATCATTCTCCTCAGCAGTATTTATCCCGAGCAACTAAGAGTAGAGCATACCGAACATTCAGGTCCACAATTATTGAAAAAGTACTTGGAATTTGCTTGGAACGTTTCCCAAAAGGAGTATGTCCCCAAGCCTTTTGAACCCAAAAAATACCGTTCTCCCTATTATCTAAAAAATAAGCTCAAAGCAGCCAATGCCGCATATACCGAAGAATTACCTTTTGCAGATTTGACCATCAAAAACACAGAAGGCATGTATGAATCGCTGATTTTGACCGATGATGACATTTATTTTGAGGCACTTTCAGTGAAAGAATCACATGCCTATTTACCCCACTCACTGAAGCAAAGAGGCTGGAAATTTAGCAGAGTTTGGAGCAGAAATGAATTATTTGCCAAATAAATATTGATTTTTTATGTTTACCCCAATGAAAACCCTCCATTCATTTGCAATTGACCCAAAACCTTATGAATTTTGTATTTCGATTACCATAAAAAATCAATAAATTCATGTATAACGGTAAAAAAGTCGTCGTCGTCATGCCCGCTTACAGAGCATCGCTTACGCTCGAACGTACCTATAATGAGATACCTTTCGATATTGTCGATGAAGTAATATTAGTGGATGATTATAGCCCTGATAATACCGCAGAGGTAGCTAAAAATCTTGGAATTCAGCATGTTATCCGACATGACCTCAACAAAGGCTACGGAGGAAACCAAAAAACTTGTTATACCAAAGCATTAGAAATTGGAGCAGATATTGTTGTCATGGTTCACCCTGATTATCAATATACGCCAAAACTGATACGAGCGATGGTAAGCATTATTGGCGAAGACTTGTATCCAGTGGTTTTTGGCTCAAGAATCTTAGGAAAAGGTGCATTGAAGGGCGGAATGCCTGTGTACAAATACATCGCTAACCGTTTTTTGACTTTGACACAAAACTTACTGATGTGCCAAAAATTATCCGAGTATCATACTGGATATCGAGCATTTTCAAAAGAGGTTTTGCAAGCAGTGCCTTTTACAAAATGTGACGATGATTTTATATTTGACAATGAAATGATTGCTCAAATCTTCTGGAAAAACTTTGAAATTGCCGAAGTTACTTGTCCAACAAAATATTTTGAAGAAGCATCCTCTATCAATTTTATGCGAAGTTCCAAGTATGGATTAGGGGTTTTGAGGGTATCTTTGAGATACTTTTTCTCTAAATTAAAGATAGCCAAATGGCAATTGTTGGACTAATTATCTACTATAATTTTATCATTTATGTCGGTTGTCATTGCATCCATTTCTGAGAGTTTACCTGCCTATATTGGCTCTAAATCGTATTCTAATATTATTGTGTTGGCTGATACCAATACAAAAAAACATTGTTACCCGATTATCAAAAGTCTTCTCCCGAAGCATACGCTGATTCATGTGAAAAACGGAGAAGAATATAAAAATTTACAAACTTGTGAGCATATTTGGGGAAATATGACCCAGCTGCATCTTGACCGGCACGCTCTGATGATTAATTTGGGAGGTGGTGTGATTGGCGATATGGGAGGATTTTGTGCTTCTACTTATAAGAGAGGAATAGATTTTATTCAAATTCCAACAACGCTTTTGGCTCAAGTGGATGCTAGTGTCGGTGGAAAGCTGGGGATAGATTTTCAGGGTTTTAAAAATCATTTGGGCGTATTTACCCTACCTCAATCGGTCTTGATTGACCCTATTTTTCTACAAACATTGCCTGAAAGAGAAATTCGTTCGGGTTTTGCCGAAATTATCAAACATTGCTTGATTCAGGACGGGAAAAAGTGGGATGAGATTCGGATAAAAGATTTAGAGGAACAAAACTTTGCTGATTTGATTGCTCATTCGGTCGAAATTAAGAAAAAAGTGGTTGCTCAAGACCCTACTGAAAAGGGTTTGAGAAAAATCCTGAATTTTGGACATACCCTTGGGCATGCCGTCGAAACATTCTTTTTATCTAAAGGAAAGAATAGATTATTGCATGGCGAAGCTATTGCTGTTGGCATGATTTGTGAAGCTTTTATTGCGTTTGAGAGAGGACTATTGGATGAAAAAATATTGGAACAAATAGAAGCTTATATTTTTTCGGTTTATGGTAAAGTAAATATTCCAATGGAACATTTTGAACAAATCATAGAATTGACCTTACAAGACAAAAAAAATAGGGGCAACGAAGTCCGATTCTCTTTAATAAACGAAGCGGGGAACTGCTTATTCGATGTGGTTGTTTCCAAAAAAGAAATGTTGAAATCGTTGGCATATTACCAAGGATAATCTTAAAAAATAATTGATTATGAATGAATTACAAAAAGGAATTGCTTTAAATACCCGCAAAATCACTGCTTATACAGCCGAAATAAGTCAAGAGGAAAGTCTTTTCAGACCTTATGAGAAAGTGAATTGTTTGCTTTGGAATCTCGGACATATTACGATGGTACGCAATAAGCTCATTGAAATTGTAAGCCCAAGTACTAAATTAGAAAGATATCCCTCTGAAGTTGAGCTATTTGGAAGAGGTGCTACCCTACAAAATAATGAGGCTTATCCATCTTTGGAATCGATTACGCAATATTTCATTAAAAGAGGAGAGATTTTGATTGAGCTTTTGGGGTCTGCATCAAAGGAATATTTGCAACAAGAAGCCACCTTTAAGATTGGACCGAATCCTCAAACCAATGAAGAATTGCTTTATTTTTTATATAATCACGAAACCGAACACATCGGCGAAATTAAAGTTATCAAGAATATTATCAGCAGACTGAAATGATTAAGGTATATGGAATAAACAATTGTGACACAGTCAAAAAAGCAATTCATTGGTTGAAAGAACATCAAATCGAGTTTGAATTTCATGACTACAAAAAACGAGGGATTTCTCCCGAAAAGCTTGATGAATGGCTTGGCCAACATTCTTTCGAGATACTCGTGAATAGAGCCGGAACAACTTTTAAAAAATTATCAGATAGTGAAAAAGCTCTTATCTGTGATAATCAGTCGGCAAAAACATTGATGCTTGAAAAAAACGCTGTCATCAAACGTCCCATCATCGAATCCGATAAAATTTTGCTGATTGGTTTCAATCCCGAAAAGTATGCCTCAGTACTTCTAAGCTGAATGAGTCGAAAGAAATTTCTTTCGACTTTTTTGTTATTTTATAGTTTTTATCAAGCTCGGTAGGCATGTAACTAATTCAAAATCAATCGAATGATACTGAATGAATTGAAATTAAAAAAAATCTTATCAAAAGGGTACATAATTAGTTTTCGGGCATAGTTTTTGATAAATACTTTAGAAGAGTGTTATTAAATAAAAATATAGAATCAAAAAATGGATATATTAGCTCTTATCAAAAATAAGATAAATGATAAGGTTGTCGGGGATTTAAGTAATTTTTTGGGAGAAAATCCCGAAAGTATTAGTTCGGCATTAAGCGTGGCTACCCCAATGGTTTTTGGGAATCTGATTGCTTTTGGGGCTTCTCAAGAGGGTAGTCAGAATATTATGGATGTACTGAAAGATGGTGGGCATAATGGGGAAATATTAGAAACTTTAACGGATTTATTGGAGAATTTTGATAAAACACAGCTCCTAATGACCATCGGTTCGAATATTTTCAATCATTTTGCGGGGAATAATGCCAATTTGATTATTGAAAAATTTTCGTCTTTGAGTAGTATCCGCAAGACCTCCGCCGCTTCACTTTTGGGATTTGCGGCACCACTGGTTTTGGGTGTTTTAGGGAAAATAGTGAATAGTGAGGGATTGACTACCTCTAGCTTGGCACAATTGCTTGCTTTGCACCGTGAGTCTGTATTTGCTGCCATTCCGCCAGGAGTGGCTGCGTTGATTAATACCCAAAATCCTCCACAATCTAAGAAAAAAACAAGCAAAGATACCAAAGAAACCAATCAAATTAAGCCTCAAAAAACAAGTACTCTTTGGACTTGGCTGCCTTGGGTATTGATTGCTGCTTTATTTTTGGGTGGGGTTTTCTATTTTTGGAAATATCACTATCCTAAAAATCAAATAATATCCACTGAGCCTATTGCTGCTGTAAAGCCAGATTCTATTTCGGCTACACCATTGGTGGCAGATACGACTCATTTGGTAGCTGATTCGGCTCAAGTAAATACGGCTATTCCACCGATTAATACCAATACTCAGAATAATACCGGAAATACTTCGGCAAATAATGCCGTAGAATCGAGTAATTTTGAATCCGCTACAAGCCCAAGTGCCGACCCCCTCAGCGTAGGAAAGTGGCTAAGTGTGAGTGTCGATTTCAAAAAAAATAGTGCAGAAATTTCATCAGAAGGCAATCTGCAAGAATTGGTCAATTATCTCAATGAAAATAAAAAATCTCGTCTTCAAATAGCAGGAGCTTCACAAAGTTCGGGCAAACGTCTGGCAGAAGATAGAGCATATAGCTTGAGGGAAAGGTTGTTGGAGAAGGGTGTCCGAGAAAATCAAATTTCTGTAAAATCTTCTATGGTGACTGACATCCATGCGAAAGTAGCCATAAAAATTACCAATGAATAAAATAAAGGTCGGGAAATTCTCGACCTTCATCGTTTTACGAAGCAAGCTCCTTCAGGGCAGCCACCAAAACATCTAATTCTTCGGTTGTGGTATAAATATTGGGTGTAATTCGACAGCCTTGTACATTCGCATAGTCGATGGCAACTGTCCATATTTTGTATTTTTCAAGCAAAATCTTTGCTAAATCTCCAGGTTTTATGTGGCGAACACCTACATTAGCGATTCCACAAGCACGATGGCTTTCTTTTGGTGTATTGAGTACAATATTCGGAATATTTCTTAATTTTTGAGTCCAATATTCTTGTAAAAATCTCAATCGAGCTTCTTTTCTTGCCGCACCAATTTTTTCATAATAAGCAATGGCATTTTTGATTGTCAAGTCGGTATGTACTGGATGTGTGCCAGTATGATTGAGCTTACGAATGTCATCCTCACGATAGCCCATGTCTCCATACATTTGCCAAAGTTTGGCTATTTTATCTTTTTTTACGTACAAAATTCCAGCACCTAAAGGCACACTCAGCCATTTATGCAAGCTACTTCCGTAATAATCACAACCCAACTCGCTGATTTTGAATTGAATATGAGCCAAAGCATGAGCCCCATCTACCATTACTTCGACACCACGGCTATGTGCCATGTCACAAATTTTTTTCACCGGCAAAATTTGTCCCGTAATATTCACCATTTGGCAAACCATCAATAGGCGGGTTTTGGTGGTAATAGCATTGGCATATAATTCGACAATTTCTTCATCAGATTTCGGGTGATTGGGAATAGAAATTAGCTTATTGACGATGCCGTGGCGTTTTTCTTGCAACCTGAACATATCCAACATTGCTCCATAATCTTGCATCGCCATTACAGCCTCATCTCCAGCTTTCCAGTCGATTCCGGCAATGACCGTATCCAAAGATTCTGTTGTATTTCTCGTAATGATTAATTCTTCAGGCGAACAGCCAATAAGATTGGCCAAACTACTTTTTGCTTCGTTTTTATCATCAAACTGACGGGTTCTCATGTAATACGACCCCTGATAATTTACTTCACGGACATTGCCAACGAAAGTCTCCAAGGTGCTTTGCGGCACAAAAGAGTAATAGCCATTTTCGAGGTTGATATAGTCTGGTTTAAGCCGATAATCTTTTCTGATTTCCTTCCAAAACTCCGAATCCTCAGTATCATTTTGAGAAAAACCATTTGGAATTTTCGATTCCAAAGCTATTCCCAAGCTAGAAGCCGTAAAAGTTTGTAAAAATTCTCGTTTGTTCATGTCTATTTCAGGTAGAAGTTGGCAATTATTTCAATTGCATAAAATATTTTCTATGCTCCTCATCCATTTTTTCAATGGCATATCTTAAAGTCGTTCGAGGGATTTCTGTGATATTTTGCTCCAAATACTCTTCTACTTGTTTATCGCCACCCTTTTTCCAAGCCTCACGGAGCATCCATCCAATAGCCTTATGAATTAAATCATGCGAATGAGCTATTAATACTTTTGAAAGCTTCAAAATATCGTAGAAATCTTTTTTATTAATAAAATAGGCAGTTGCTACCACCGCAATTCTTTGTGTCCAGAGATGCTCAGTATTTGCCATATCGTATAAAATTGAGCGATTTTTATCAAAAAGATATACCCCAACGATGTCTCTTGCCGAGCAATCTACCAAATCCCAATTGTTTATTCGGTCGGTATTTTTGATATAAAAATGAAAAATCTCCTCCACTTCCGCTGCCTGAGCTTTTTTCATTTTTTCTACTAAAATCAATAGAGCCGCCATTCTAAATTCGTGGATGGGGTCATTTAATAAATTTTGAAGTTCATCGAATGACAAATTTTTGTGTTTTTTGCAAATTTTTCTCAAATCTGGGTTTGAAATTCCAATAAAAACGTCGCCCTCTCCATATTGTCCTTTTCCTGTTTTAAAATACCATAAAGAAGCCTTTGCTCGCTCAGGAGTGGCTATGGCTTTCATTTCTTCGACAATGCCCATCGGTTTAATTTAGAATAATAATATTTTTGATTAGATAAAGATAATCAATCTTATTGAGAAAAAATAAGAAAAGACGAATGGGTATAAATAAAGAAAGGCTAAGAGCAAATGCCTCCATAGCCTTTTCTGCTAATAAATCCACACAACTTTGATTCAAAAATAAAGATACATTTTTAATTTTCCAATACTTGTTTCAAAAAAAAATTACTTTTTTTTGTAAAATAGTACAATTTTTATCGATTTTTATAAATTAATTGTTTGTTTTTAAATTATTTAAAAATACAATCTATGATTAATTATTTTTTTTAAAAAATTCTATTTATATTGATATATGACCATCGATACACATCAACACTTTTGGCATTTTGACCCCATCAGAGACGCATGGATAGTAGCAGAAATGTCTGTGATTCGGCATGATTTTTTGCCCGAACATCTATTGCCTATTCTCGAAAAAAATGGCATAGATGCTTGTATTGCCGTGCAGGCAGACCAAAGCATCGAAGAAACTCTATTTTTGTTACGTCTATCGGAGAAATATCCTTTCGTCAGGGGTGTTGTTGGATGGACAGATTTATGTTCTCCTTTCATCGAAGAGCATTTGAAAGATTGGAAAAAATATCCCAAACTCCTTGGATTTAGGCATATTTTACAAGCAGAAAATCCAGATTTTTTGTTAAAACCTGAGTTTTTGAGAGGTATCCAAGCACTTTCTTCACATCATTTTATTTATGATATTTTGGTTTATCCGCAACATTTGCCCAATGTAGTAAAAATGGTTGCCCAATTTCCTGAACAAACATTCGTTTTAGACCACATTGCCAAGCCGCTTATCAAAGAGGGAATTTTAGAAAATTGGGCAACAGACATTCGAGAATTAGCAACTTTTGAGCATGTTTACTGTAAAGTTTCAGGAATTTTGACAGAAGCAGATTGGAAATCATGGACATTTGAGCAAATTCGGCCTTATTTAGACATTATTTTTGAAGCTTTCGGAGCAGATAGGCTCATGTTTGGCTCTGATTGGCCTGTTTGTCTATTGGCTGGAACTTACGAAGACACAAAATCAATCATCGAAATGTATATGAAAGATTACCCCGAAATTGAGCGACAAAAGGTATTTGGAACGAATGCACAGCGAATTTATGGCATAAAGCAATGATTTTTTGGGAATGGCTTCTCCAAGACCATTCCCAAAAAGATTTATTCTTCAGATTTATTTTTCAAGCTCATCAACAAAGAATAAGCCCCTTTTAAAACAATTTCGTAAGACATCAAATTTCCTCCATTCTCAATTTCTGTCAAACCTTTTTCTGTATTTCCAATACCGACTTCCATCATTTCAAAATCCGTCTTTGTTTTTTTGACGAAAATATAATGTTTGTTCTCAAATCTCACAATTGCATCTTCAGGCAAAAGATAAGCTTGGGCATTGGTGATTGCAATTTCGGCATTCATGAAAGTTCCGGGAATTAGATTTTTATCATACGTTTCGAAATGACAATGAACATCTGTGCTACTTTCTTCATTCAGGCTTTTGCCCATTAATAGTATTTCGCAATCGTATTTTTTCTGAGGATTGGTATTGGTATAAGCTACTACTTTCTGACCAATGGCCAAATTTCCCAAATCCTTTTCAAATATTTTCAATGCCAAATGAATATCACTTGTATTCACCAATTCGAACATCACATCCGTGGGGGCGATATATTTGCCAATATTAACATTTACTTTAGAGACATATCCATTGATAGGCGAGAGGAGGCTGATACTTTTAGAAATCGAATTTTCGCTTAATTTTTCAGGATTAATGCCCGCTAATTTTAGTTTTTCTGCCAAGGATTTAACCAATATTTTTTGAGTTTTCAATTCCATTTCAGATTGCTGAAATATTTTATCGCTACTGGCTTTGCTTTGATTCAATTCTTTTTGACGCTGAAACTCATTTTCCAGAAAGCTAATTTTGGAGGCACTTGTCAAATAATCTTGTTGTAACTGAATGTATTGCTGGTCTTCGATGATGGCAATGGTTTCTCCTTTTTTGACAAACATTCCCGGAATTAAATGAGAAGATTTTAAATATCCCCCCAAAGGGACGCTCACCGAAATTAGATTCTGAGGCGGAACATCAACTTTTCCTGATACTTTCAAAATGGTAGAGAAAGATTCCATCTGAATTTTACCTGTTTGAATACCTATATTCTGGATTTTTGCAGGGCTAAGTTTTGCAGTAGTCGTTTCGGTCGCTACTTCCTCGGAACTTTCTTCCGTAGTGGTTTTACTTCCACAAGAAAAGAGTGAAAAAGCAATACTACAAGCCATCAAATGGCAAATAACCCAAGATATATTTTTAATTGTTTTTTTCATAGTTGAGAGAATGTTTGTTGTTTGATAAAATATTTTCATGTGTCCAATGGACATGAGCCACAAAGTTTGATTCCCGTTTTGGGCAATTATTAATGGCACAAATACTGCATTGAGAATTTGGAATACAACCATCTACATGGATAAAAAACTCGACTTTATTATCGAAATATTGCTTGAAAAGGTTGGTTAAAGTATCCAAAACCTCATGGGCTTCATTTACATTAATGTAATAAGGAACAGTCAAGTGGCAGTCAATGTGATAAAATCCGGCATAATCAATCACACGCATATTATGCACATCAACCCAACGATGATTTCGATTTTCATTAAGAATCTTTACAATTTGGTCGATAATGGTATCGTCCGCTTCGTCCATCATGCCCGAAATAGCTTTTCTGATGATTTTATAGCCCGTAAAGATGATGATGAAGGCAAAAACAATAGCCGTGATGCTGTCAATCCAATTGTAACCAGTCAGGAGAATCAAGCCTACGCCGAGGAGCAAGCCCAATGAAGAATAAGTATCAGAAATTAAATGAGAGCCACTAGCGACCAAAACTGGAGAATTTTCTTCTTTCCCTTTTTTGACACAATAATAGCCTACCAAATAATTGACCAAGCCAGAGATAGCAACCAAAATAAGACCGAAATCCAAACTTTTCAGCACATGCGGGTGAATAAAATTATTCAGTCCTTCGTAAATAATCACAAATCCCGCAATCGTAATCAGAATCCCCTCAATGGCAGAAGTCAAAAACTCAACTTTCCCATGTCCATAAGGATGCTCCTTATCTCGTGGTTTAGACGAAATAGCAAGGCTATATAAGCCAATAAACCCTGCGATTACATTGACACTCCCCTCCAAAGCATCTGTTAAGATTGCTACCGAGGATGTCAGCCACCATGCTACCATTTTAACAACAAATAATACTATCGATACCAATACCAAAATTTGTTGCATTCGGAAAGGATTCATTTTTTTTTCGTTCATTTCGTGCTTCATTTAAAAATCGAATAAATAATTTAGCTCGATGGCACTTTCGTTCAGATTACGCAAAGCCTCGATATAATCATTTTTTATACTGGTTGATTGGTTGATGAGCATCACCCATTCCAAATAATTAATATTACCGTTCTGTAATTGTTTATGAGCTGTTTCATTGATTAAATCAGCATTATTTAAGGCATTTTTCTCAAAATACGCCACATTTTGCTTGTATTTTTCAAAATTAGATAAACTCAATTGAAAAGTATTATTTAATTTGAGTAAAGCGTTGGTAGCCGATGTTTCGCTTAGCATTTTATTGATTTTTTCGGCATTGATTTTATTTTTTTGAGCATTCGTAAATATCGGAATCTCCAATCCAATTTGAATACTCTGAAACCTATGCCATCCTCCGTAATAATTATTATCTGCACCTATTCCCCTGATACTGACGTTATTATACCCTACATTTAGACTCGGAATAAGTTTGGTTTTTTCAATAGAAATGCTTGCTTCCGCCATATTTATTTGCTGATTGAGTACTTGAATCGAGGGGTGTTCTTTTAATGAGGAGGCATCAAAAGAATGTTTTGGAAGTATTTTTTTGGAGTCTGTTTGAGGAAATACCGTCACAGGCGAATTTAGAATAAACTGAAAAAAATACAATTCTGTTTTGATATCCTGATTTACCTGAGCCAATTGAGTATCGATTTGTCCCAATTGATTTTCCGCCGTTAATTTTTCCAAAATATTACTTTCTCCTTTCTCAAAACGAAGTTTGGCTCGTTCATAAAAAGCTCGATAAATACTATCTGTAAAACTCAACAAAGCTTGTTTTTCTTGTAAATATACTATTTTGAAAAAGCTCTGAGCAACTATTTTTTTAATGTTTTGTTCGGTCACCTTTTCATTCAAAAGACTACTTTTCCATTGTTCGGACAACAGGTTTCTTTGGGCTTCATACACTTTCGGAAAGTGCATCGTCTGTCCGACACTCCATTTGGTATCTGCGTATTTACTATTTATCTGCCCTAATTCACTCGTAATATTCGTTGAGGGAATCATTTTCGCTGTTTTTATTAAACTTTCTTGATACGTTGATTTCAATTTTTCGTGTTGAATATCCAAATTATTTTTTACAGCCATCTCCGTTGCCTCCTGAAGGCTGATACGCTTTTGGGCCTGGGCAACAGAACTTCCCGTCAACAACAATACAAGCATTGCAACTTTCGGGGAAATATTCAGTTTTTTCCCTTCAAACAATAAGTATAAAATTGGGAGGACAAACAAAGTCAAAAAAGTAGCAATCAATAATCCACCGATTACAACCGTTGCTAAAGGTCTTTGCACCTCTGCACCAGCTCCATTACTCATAGCCATCGGAAGAAATCCCAATGATGCCACAAAAGCAGTCATTAATACTGGTCTTAATCGTGTTTTTGTACCGATAATGACCACTTTCTTCAAATCGTCCAACCCTTCGTTTTTGATTCGGTTAAATTCGGCTATCAAGACAATTCCATTCAAAACAGCTACTCCAAATAAGGCAATAAATCCTACGCCAGCACTGATGCTGAAAGGCATTCCTCGCATGGCCAAGAAAAAAATCCCCCCAATGGTTGACAAAGGGATAGCCGAGTAAATAAGCAAGCCATGCTTGACCGAGTTAAAGGCAAAAAATAGCAAAAGAAATATCAAAATCAAAGATACCGGTACGGCAATCATCAGACGTTTTTTGGCTTCATTCAGATTTTCAAAAGCTCCGCCGTAAGTGACATAATAACCAGTCGGGAACTTGATTTTTTTCTCAACTTTTTTCTGTAATTCGTTTACGATACTTTCGACATCCCTTCCCCGCACATTGAAACCAACGATAATTCTTCGTTTGGCATCTTCCCGCTGAATTTGATTGGGACCATCTTTTATGGCTACTTCCGCCACCTGAGAGAGCGGAATTTGAGTTCCAGCAGGGGTTGGAATCAATAAGTTTTGAATATCTTGTAAATCTTTTCTTTTTTCACTAGCCAAACGAACCACCAAATCAAAACGTTTTTCTCCTTCAAATACCATTCCGGTACTTTGTCCGGCCAAAGCGGTATTGATTATTTTATTGACATCAGAGATATTTAGTCCGTATTGAGCAATCATGTTTCTTTTGTATTCAATCAAAATTTGAGGCATTCCCGAAACACTTTCTACATAAAGATTCTTTGCTCCTTCGATAGTATTCACGATTTCGCCCAAATGATGAGCATAATGGGTCAAGGTATCTAAGTTTTCTCCAAAAATTTTACAAACAACATCTTGTCGAGCCCCTGTCATTAATTCATTGAATCGCATCTGAACCGGAAACTGAAACCCCACAGTGACCCCCGGTACATCCTCGAGAGCTTTTCCCATTTTTTCTGCCAATTCATTGAAAGTTTCGGCAGAAGTCCACTCACTTTTATCCTTCAAGATAATCATCATGTCACATGCTTCCATCGGCATCGGGTCGGTTGGGACTTCGCCACTGCCAATTTTTGTGACGACTTTTTCCACTTCAGGAAAACGGTTTTTCAGAATATGTACCGCTTTTTGAGTATTTTCAATGGTTGTGTTCAAGCTACTGCCTGTCAATACACGAGTTTCTACAGCAAAATCACCCTCTTCCAAGGCAGGGATGAACTCCCCTCCCAAATTCAACATTATCCCAATAGCTATCAAAAATAATCCAATAGCCAAAGAAACGACAATGTTAGGAAAACGCAAGACCTTTTCTAAGGCATTTTGATACAAATGTTCAATTTTTGCCATCACTCTGTCGGATAAATTTTCCTGAATTTTGACCTTTTTGCTCAGAAAAACAGCACTCATCATCGGGATATATGTCAATGACAGAATAAATGCTCCCATCAAAGCAAAAGCAACCGTCTGAGCCATAGGTTTAAACATTTTTCCTTCAATGCCTTGTAGCGTAAAAATAGGTAAATAAACCACCAAAATAATGATTTGTCCAAAAACCGCACTATTCATCATTTTTTTGGCAGATTTTCCGGTAATTTCGTCCATTTCTTGTTGAGAATACGATAGTTTGCCCAGTAAATGTTTCCCTGCCAATAAGTGCATGACCGCCTCGACAATGATGACCGCCCCATCCACAATTAGCCCAAAATCCAAAGCTCCTAAACTCATCAAATTGCCACTCACACCAAATAAATTCATCAAGATAATAGCAAAAAGCATGGATAAAGGAATAACCGAAGCTACCAAGATGCCCGCACGCAAATTGCCGAGAAAAATGACCAAGACTAAAATGACAATCAATGCCCCCTCCAAGAGGTTTTTTTCGACTGTACCTATGGCATTATTGACCATTTTTGTTCTATCCAAAAATGGTTCGATAAGTACGCCTTTGGGCAATGTTTTCTGGATTTGAGCAACCCTATCTTTCACATTTTTAATAACTTCACTACTATTGGCACCTTTAAGCATCATCACAACGGCCCCAGCCACCTCTCCCTCATCGTTAAAAGTCATTGCTCCGTATCGAGTGGCATGTCCTATTTTCACAGCTGCCACGTCTTTCAAATATAGAGGCGTACCTCCGCCTATGTGTTTGATTGAAATATTTTCAATATCTTGTATATTTCCAATCAGACCTTCACTTCGGATAAATAAGACAGTCGGTCCTTTTTCGATATATGCCCCTCCAGTATTTTGGTTGTTTTTTTCCAATGCCGAAAATACATCTTCTATGCTAAGTTGATACGATTGGAGCTTTCTTGGGTCAATTTCGATGGAATATTGCTTCAATTTTCCACCAAAACTACTTACCTCTGCCACCCCCTTGACCCCCAAAAGCTGCCGCCTGACAATCCAATCTTGAATGGTTCGTAATTCTGTTTCGTCATATTTATTTTCGTAGCCAGGTAATGGACGCACAACGTATTGGTAAATTTCGCCCAAGCCAGTCGAGACAGGCCCTAATTCTGGAACACCAATGCCTGCCGGAATTTCGGTTTGTATCCTTTGAAGCCGCTCTGCCACTTGTTGTCTTGCCCAATAAACATCTGTTTCATCGTCAAAAACAATAGTGACTAATGACAAACCAAATCTTGAAAAGCTTCTTATTTCTTGGATTCCAGAGATATTGCTGTTGGCTTGTTCAATAGGGAATGTAACCAAACGCTCAATATCTGTTGCTCCGAACGAAGGAGCTATCGTGATGACTTGTACCTGATTATTGGTAATATCTGGCACCGCATCGATAGGCAATCTGGTAGTTTCATATACGCCATAGCCAATGAGAGCAATGGTAAACAAACCAACGATTAGCTTATTTTTAATCGAGAAATTTATAATAGAATTTAACATATTAGCACATTCATTGCGATTGATTTTCGCAGTTTAATTAAAGTTTCGATTGATTGACATAGAAACACACTCCACGCCCTTGACTTTCAATAGCTGGAGATAGACAATAGCCGAGATGCTACGAATGATTTGGGAGGTTGCCAGATAGAAGAAAGATAAGCCGATAATAGTCCGACAGAAGAATGTACCATGATGCTAACACTTGCTTGCATGACCCAGTGCTGGCGAGTAATTTGTATTTCTTCTAAAATATTGATAGGAAAAACAAACGACGCACAGGTTTCGTGAGATTTGAAAGGCAGTTTTTTGTCAGTTTCTGCATCTCCGTCGTCTTTGTGTTCGATGGCATAATGGTGATAAATAAATTCATCGAAAGACATTTTTGGGTTTTTGGACTGATGCTCGATGAAATGCGAAAACAAAATAGGCAATTTCAGCAACTGGCTCATTTCAGTTGCTGAAAACAGATAAATCAGAAACAGATATGTCGATATTTTTGCTTTCACTTTGTAAAATTACTGTATTTTAGGCTTTTTACAATAGTTTCGACAATTTTAGCTCTAATTTATAATCAATCTTTATTAGAGTAATTTTTACTTATTCAAAAAAATGGATATTATTTCCCTCAAACCTATATTTATATTATATTTGTTGACCCTAAATAGGCTTATTTTTTATCATTCAACCATTTTAAACGATGAAAAAAACAATACTTCTTTCGTGTGTGCTTCTCTCAAGTATATTGGCTTGTAAAAAAGCTCCCGAAAGATTATCCGATGAAGCTTATGCCAAGCTTTCGGAAGACGACAGACGAAAACCTGAGCATGCCTTGGATGGTATTCAGTTGGCAGATTCGGATTTGGAAGTGACTCTTTTTGCTTCTGAACCAATGATGATGAATCCTACCAACATGGATATCGACGAAAAAGGAAGGGTTTGGATATGTGAGGGATTCAATTATCGAAATAAGCTTAATCCTCTCAATCCTTATCATCCCAAAGGCGATAGAATTTTAATCATGGAAGACACCAACCACGATGGGAAAGCCGACAAATCGAGTGTTTTTTATCAGGGTGAAGATATTAATGCAGCTTTGGGGATTGCTGTTTTGGGAAATAAGGTAATTGTTTCTTGTAGCCCGAATGTTTTTATGTTTACCGACGAAAATAATGACGGAAAAGCAGATAAAAAAGAGGTCATTTTTACAAATTTAAAAGGTGTCCAGCACGACCATGCCATTCATGCGTTTTCTTTTGGCCCTGACGGAAAACTGTATTTCAATGGTGGGAATGAAGTAGAAACTTTGAGCGATAAAAATGGCAAAGAATTGGTCGATGATTTAGGCAGGCCGTTTTCTTCTTACAAGCAAGGGAAAGTGTTCAGATGTGACTTAGACGGCAGTAATGTCGAAATTTTAGGACACAACTTTAGAAATAACTATGAAGTTGCCATAGATTCTTATGGTCGAATGTGGCAATCGGACAATGATGACGATGGAAACAAAGGGGTTCGTATCAACTATGTGATGGATTATGGAAATTATGGTTATAAAGATGAAATGACGGGAGCCAGTTGGCAAGAACGACGCACGAATTGGGAAAGTGAAATCCCACAAAGACATTGGCATCTAAACGACCCCGGAGTCGTGCCTAATTTATTACAGACTGGAGCAGGCTCTCCAACGGGTATGATTGTTTATGAAGGAAATCTTTTGCCTGAAAAATACCAAAATCAGGTCATTCATTGCGATGCAGGACCCAATATTGTTCGTTCGTACCCCACAAGTAAGGCTGGTGCAGGATTTAAAGCAGATATTTTGAATATTTTAGACGGCTCTAAAAGAGACCAATGGTTTCGTCCTTCGGATGTATGTGTTGCTCCAGATGGCTCAATTTTTATTGCCGATTGGTATGATCCGGGTGTCGGAGGACATGCCATGGGCGATTCTGTCAGGGGTAGGATTTATAGAATTGCTCCACTCGGTACAAAAAATTATCAAATACCTTCTTTTGACTTTACATCCGTCAAGGGCTGTATAGACGCTTTACAAAATCCCAATATTTCGGCAAGGTATTTGGCATGGACGAAGTTGCACGGGTGGCAATCAAAAGCCGAACCCGAACTTGTTGAATTGTGGCATCATGAAAATCCTCGCTTCCGAGCAAGAGCTCTGTGGTTATTAAGCAAAATCAAGGGAAAAGAGGAAAAATATCTCCAAGAGGCTGCCCAAGATTCGGACGAAGACATACGTGTAACTGCCGTTCGGGCATTGAGAGAAAGTAAAATTAATCCAATAGGCTTGCTTCAAAAATTATCATATGATGCTTCTCCTCAAGTCAGAAGGGAAGTAGCGTTTGCGATTCGACATCATCAAGGTTCAGAAATACCAGCGATTTGGACAAAATTGGCTCAGCAATATGATGGCAAAGATAGATGGTACTTGGAGGCCTTGGGTATTGCTGCCGAAAATCAATGGAATACATTTTTTAAACAATACATCCAAAGTACTGGTGACCGTTGGAAAAATGACCCCGCCGCCAAAGATTTGGTATGGATAAGTCGTGATTCTGCCAATATTTACAGATTAGCCACTTTAATAAAATCCGAACCAAATAAACTTAGATATTTCAGGGCTTTTGATTTTCAGAATAATCCTGAAAAAACAAACGTATTATTCGGATTATTAGAGAATGGAAATGCTTCAAGCGAAATATTGACCTTGGTTTTCAAGCATCTTGACCCAACTATGGCACTTAAAAACCCTGTGTTCAAGACTTTATTACCAAAAGTAATGGCGGGTATCACGAATACAAGCGATTATTTGGATATTGTGGGCAAGTATAATCTAAAGTCTGAAGAGAACAGATTGACAAATATTGTATTAAATGATTCTATTTTTGGAAAGGAAGCCGCCAAAATTCAGGTAAAAATCAATGGCATAGGTGCTTTGAAAGCTTTATCGAATGAAAAAGACGAAAAAACAGTCTTAAAAGCTGTCAAATTATATGGATATGTTGATGAACAGCCAATCACTGATTTTTTAATCATGGTTTTCAATGACTCCAAAAGAAGTCAATCGGTGCGAGAGGAAGCTATGTGGGCAATGAATGGCTGGAAAAGCGAAGAGATTTTGTGGGAGCTGATTCAACAAAATAAAGTTTCGAAAGAAGTACTTCCGATTGCTCAAAAAATATTGATGGGTACTTGGCATAGCGATATTCGAGCTGCGGCAATGAAGCTGTTTGGAAAATCATTAGACCAAAGTTTGGGTACTATTGAAGCATTGGTTCAATTGAAAGGGAATCGAGATGCGGGACAAAAGGTTTTCAAAATGTATTGCATTGCTTGTCATCAAGTACGGGGCGAAGGAGTTAGTTTTGGTCCTGGATTGAGTGAAATTGGCTCGAAATTGTCAAAAGAAGGGCTTTATTCTGCCATTCTTAATCCAAGTCAGGGAATTAGCTTCGGTTATGAAGGATATAAAGTTAAATTAAAAAATGGTGAGATACTTGAGGGAATGATAGTGAGTAAAACCGAAAACGACATCAATGTCAAACCTCTTGGTTCGGCAACTTCAACGGCAATCAAACGGAGCAATGTGGTATCTATTACGGCAAATGAAGCCTCATTGATGCCTAAATTTCCTTTACAAAAACAAGAAATTGTGGATTTAACGGAATATCTTTCGTCACTTAAAAAACAATAAATCTCCAATCTGCCCCAAGTATGTTTGTCATTGGGGCAGATTTTTTGCAGCTCAGCAACAAATTCTTAAAAATTATATATTTCAGCATAAAATAAGCTATCTTTGCAAGATTCTTGGAGAAAAATCCCTCCGATACTTATTTCATGTATCCTAAGGTAAGAACAAGGTATTTTGTTGGTTATGTTAAATATTTTGGTATAATATGTTTGAAAATTTAAGCGATAAGCTCAATAAAGCCATAAAAACCCTAAAAGGGCAAGGCAGAATTTCTGATATTAATATTGCGGCAACCGTCAAAGAAGTGCGTCGAGCATTGATGGATGCCGACGTAAACTATAAAGTTGCGAAAGAGGTAACCGACCGTGTGAGGGAAAAAGCCATCGACAGCAAGGTCATGATTGCCGTTGAACCCGGGCAATTATTTGTAAAGATTGTTCAGGAGGAATTGGCAGAATTGATGGGTGGACAAGCCCAAAGTGTCAATATGAAAGGCTCGCCAGCAGTGGTATTGATAGCGGGATTGCAAGGTTCGGGTAAAACAACTTTTTCGGGAAAATTTGCCAGTTATCTAAAAAAACAAGGCCGACAAGTATTGTTGGTCGCTTGTGATGTGTATCGTCCGGCTGCGATTAAGCAATTACAAGTATTGGGAGAACAAGTAGGGGTAGATGTTTTTGCAGAGCCTGAAAACAAAGATGCGGTCAGTATTGCAAAAAATGCTCTTGCCTATGCCAAAGCCAATGGCAAAAGTGTGGTCATTGTCGATACTGCTGGGCGTTTGGCAGTCGATGAGGTCTTGATGAATGAAGTCGAGCAAATCAAAAATACAATATCTCCGAGTGAAATCTTATTCGTGGTCGATTCCATGACCGGACAAGATGCCGTCAATACTGCCAAAGCATTCAATGACCGATTGGATTTTGATGGGGTTGTACTGACAAAATTGGACGGTGACGCAAGAGGTGGGGCGGCTTTGTCTATTAAAGCAGTAGTGAATAAACCGATTAAGTTTATATCCACTGGTGAAAAAATGGACGCTTTGGATATTTTTTATCCCGATAGGATGGCGAGTAGAATCCTTGGGATGGGGGATGTCATTTCATTGGTAGAAAAAGCCCAACAAGCATTCGACGAGGAAGAATCACGCAGATTGAATAAAAAAATGCGTG
>CAYUFZ010000013.1:8128-27531 GCA_964444025.1 uncultured Emticicia sp. | reverse complement strand
TGGTTTCCTTAACAATTTCAATGACATCATCTAATTGTTCGTTGGTCAAATCTGGAGCAATTTTCAAAAGAATTGGTTTGGGTTTCGATTTTCTTCCATTGTCCCGTTCGAGTACTTTGAGCAAATATTTCAAAGGTTCTTTTTCTTGTAAATCCCTTAAACCCGGCGTATTCGGAGAGCTTACATTGACAACGAAATAATCGACATAAGGATATAAGTCGTTGAAAGCCTTCAAATAATCGTAAATAGCATCATCATTTTCGGTTGTTTTATTTTTTCCGATATTTCCCCCTACAATTATTTTAGATTTTCTTTTTCGTAATTGAGACGCAGCTTCGAGCGAGCCTTCATTATTGAATCCCATTCGATTGATAAGAGCTTCATCTTTTTTCAATCGAAAAAGTCTTGGTTTGTCATTTCCTGCTTGGGGACGAGGTGTGACGGTGCCGATTTCAATAAAGCCAAAACCTAAATTTGACAGTTCATCAATCCATACACCATTTTTATCAAATCCTGCTGCCAATCCGACTGGGTTCGGAAACCTTAGTCCGAAAACATTGCGTTCTAGTTTTCGGTCTTTTGTTTCAAACACCAACCGTAATATTGCTGGAGCAAAAGGTATCGAACAAACCAATCGAAGGATGTTCATTACTTTATAATGAATTACTTCTGCATCTTGCCGAGTCAGATATGGAAAAATCCAATTTTTGTATAGGCTCATTTTTGAAAATAGAAACGTGAATTTTATAAGTATTGACTTTTGTTTATATACTGAAGTATGTCGTACACAAACATTATTAAGCGGAGTTACAAAGTTAATTATATATTATTTAGGATTAGAGATAAATTGAAGTTTTATTGTTTGAAATGAATGTAAATTAAAAAAGTACAAATTATTGTAATATTAGTACAAGCGAATTTTGCCTAAATATATTGATAAATGAATAATTATCGCCTAAAATTTATGTTTTTTTTAAAATTAACAAAAAATTTATGAAAAAATCTTTTTTATTAAATATAAAAAAAATGATAAAAACTTTGAACCTATTTATAGTTTCCTAAGTTTACAATATAAATACATAAATGATGAAAGCTAGAGATGGATTTAAGAGAAAGGATTTTAAAAGCAGCTGAAGAATTGTTTGCAAAGTTCGGAATACGAAGCATAACGATGGATGAGTTGGCATCGGAGTTAGGGATTTCGAAGAAGACCATTTATCAACATTTTAAAGATAAAGACGAAATAGTGCAGGAAGTTGCGAGCAATCGAATGAATTGTGACCATGAGGCGAGCGAAGAAATTCGTCAAAATTCTAAAAATGTGATAGATGAGGTGTTGAAAGAATTGGAAATGTTCAGACAACATGCTGTATCGTTGAATCCCGTATTGATATATGATTTAAAAAAATACCACCCAAATACTTGGAACTTATTTCAACGACACAAGCAAACAGTTTTATATGGGATTATCAAAAGAAATTTGGAAGAGGGTATTGGTCAAGGACTTTATCGAGAAGACATTAATGTAGAGATTTTGGCAAAATTACGCTTACAAGAAATAGACATAGTTTTTGACCAAGATGTATTTCCGTATGAGAAGTTCAATCAATTTGAGGTACAAATGGTATTGGCAGACCATTTTTTGAGAGGAATTATGACGGAAAAAGGCAAGGAAATTTATGATAATTATATACAAGAGAACTTAAACACAAACGAAAAATGAAAATCAGTGAACTCAAAGTTTTAGTCCTTATTTTACTTTTTGGCGTATGGCAACCGATTAAGGCTCAAGAGTCTTATACCTTAAAGGAAGCCGTTCAATATGCACTAAAAAATCATTTGACCGTAAAAAATGCAGAATTAGAAATTTTTTCGGCGGAAAATACCATCAAGCAAATCAAAGCTGCAGGAATGCCACAAATCAACGGGGCATTTCAATATACAGCCAATGTGATTGTTCCTACTCAATTAATTGCTGCCAAAAACTTCAATCCACAAGCAGCAGAAGGAGAAGTTGTAAAGTTTAAATTCGGAGTTCCTTGGGGAGGGCAAGCAGGTATCAGTGTGAATCAATTGATTTTTGACGCTACTTGGCTAGTTGGATTAAAAGCAGCACCTGTTTATAGAGAGTTGGCAGAGAGAGGGGTTAGTTCGACAAAAATTGCCGTTGCCGAAAATGTTATGAAAGCATATTATTCTGTTTTAGTAGCAGAAGAGAGAAGTAAAATTTTGGGTATCAATATTAATAGAATTGACACCTTGTTGCGAGAAATCCGAATCATGAATGAAAAAGGATTTGTAGAAAAACTAGATGTGGACCGCCTAGAGGTGCAACGAAATAACCTCGTGACAGAAAGCCAAAAAGTACAAAATCTGATACAATTGACTTATGCCCTATTGAAGTTTCAGATGGGTTTGAAACAACAAGATAGGGTTGCTTTGAAAGATAAATTATCTGATATGCAGGCTGATTTGATAAAATTGCCAGAATATCAAGGTGTAGATTACGAAAATAGAGTAGAATATGCAACCTTAATGACCCAAAGGAAATTGACAAATTTTGATATAGAACGAAACCAAAAAGGATATTATCCAAAAGTATTTTTGAGTGGAAACTTAGGGGCAGGACACAGCAATCCTAGGTTTAATCCAATCGAGCGTTGGTTTGGTTCTTCTGCTATCAGTTTGGGAATGCAGATTCCGATTTACGACAGTGGTTTGAGAAAATCTCAGATACAACAGCAAAACATAGCTTTAACCAAAATAGACCAAACTGCATCGTTTTTGAAAGAATCGTTTGATTTACAAGCGAATCAGGGCATTATTAATATAAAGAATGGTTTGGAATCTTTAAAAATTCAAAAAGCAAATATGAAACTTGCAGAAGAAGTATTGAGAGTTTCTAAGCTAAAATACCAAGCAGGTTCGGGTACAAACATTGAAGTTGTGAATGCAGAATCTGCTTTGAAAGAAGCACAGACCAATTACTTTGCTGCTTTGTATGATTTGCTGATAGCTAAAGTAGATTTTGATAAGGCAAGCGGAAAATTATTAAGCGAATAAAAAAGTAGAAATAATAGTAAAAAATAGAAGAATCGAATCCAAATTAATATTTAGATAAGCAAATTATGAAAAAACTAACATTAATGTTTGCCACTTTGGTGATATTGGCAGCTTGTTCAAAAAACAATACCGATAAATTGGCGGCAAAGAAAAGCGAATTAGCAAAACTACAATCGGAAGAAAAAGAATTACTTGCTAAAATCAAAAACCTGCAATCAGAATTAGAACTTTTAGACCCCAAGAAAGAAGAGGAAAAGGTTTTGGCAGTGGCAGTATCGCCCATTATTTCACAAAATTTCAATCATTTTGTAGAAATTCAAGGAAGAGTAGATGCTAAAAACAATGTGTTTGTTTCGCCACAAACTGGAGGGGCAATTACTAATTTGTATGTAAAAGAAGGTGATTTTGTAAAACAAGGACAAACGATAGCGACTATCGACAATACCATTCTAAAACAATCATTACAAGAAATAGAAGTTCAGTTGGGTACAGCGAAAGTGTTTTATGAAAAACAAAAATCTTTGTGGGAGCAAAAAATCGGAACGGAGGTTCAGTACATTCAAGCAAAAGCCAATGTCGATGCATTAGAGAAACGATTGGCAACACTTCATGCCCAATTAACCCTCAACAAAGTAGTGTCGCCAATTTCAGGATTTGTGGATGAAGTGAGGCTGAAAGCAGGTGAAATGGCAGCTCCTGGATTGGGTATCGTCAGAGTCGTAAATTCAGATAACTTGAAAGTAGTTGCTCAGGTGGCTGATACGTATGCTAGTACAATTAAACAAGGAGACATGGTTAAAATCAAATTTCCAGATTTAGGAAAAGAGACTACCGCCAAACTTACTTTTGTAGGTCAGACGGTTAATCCTGCCTCTCGTACATTTACAGTGGAAGCGTCAATTGCAAAAATTGACTCTAAACTAAAGCCTAATATGACGGCATTACTCAATATCAACGACCAAGCCAAAGGAAATGCGATTATCATCAATCAAAATTATATTCAACACACCGAGCAAGGAGATATCGTGTATGTAGCAGTAAGTGAAGGGGCAAAAAAAGTAGCCAAAGCCCGAATCATCACAACGGGAATTACTTATAATGGTGATATCGAGATTACTTCAGGTTTAGAAGCGGGTGATTTGTTGATTACGCAAGGATACCAAGATTTGGTAGATGGACAAGCTGTTAGTTTCTGATTGAAATAAATTATTATACAGACTAAGCCGAAATTATTAAAACGGACTTTGTTTAAAAAAATTAGAATGGAAAATAATCAATTACACGAACAAGATTTGCCCGAAGGAAAAGGGGCAATTTATCAGATGATTCGATGGTTGGGTACCAACCAAACCACGGTGTATATATTTACGCTCATGATTTTCATGGCGGGTTTGGGGATATATTTCAATTTGCCCAAAGAGCAATTTCCGGATATTAAAGTCCCGCAAATTTATGTACAAACCATTTATTTCGGAACGACACCTTCGGATATTGAAAATGTTATCAACAAACCGATTGAAAAGCAATTAAAGACTTTGTCGGGAGTGAAAAGGATAAAGTCAAATGCTTTACAAGATGTTTCGGTGATTTTGGTTGAATTTAATCCCGATGTGAAAGTCGAGGTAGCTTTGCAGAGAGTCCGTGATGCGGTTGATAAATCTAAAAGAGATTTGCCACAAAAATTAGATGGAGGTCCGACTGCCCAAGATGTCAATTTCTCTGAATTTCCGATAATGAATATCAATTTAGCAGGAAATTTCCCATTGGAGAAGTTAAAGTCTTATGCCGAATTGTTGCAAGATGAAATAGAATCTTACCCAGAAATTACTAAAGTGGATATTGTGGGTACATTAAAGCGTGAGATACAAATTAATTTAGATTTGTATAAAATGCAAGCCACAGGCATGACTTTTTATGATGTTCAGAGTACGATTCAAGGCGAAAATATCAATATTTCGGGAGGCGAACTAAATGTCGATAATGTTCGAAGAACCATTCGTGTCAAGGGAGAATTCAAGAGTGTCGATCAAATTCAAAATATTCAAATCCGTACAGCAACTGGTGCGATTGTCAGATTGGGCGATGTAGCAGATGTACGAGACAGTAGTGAAGACCAACAAGATTTTGCGAGGTTGGACGGAAAATCGGTTGTGACGTTGAATGTCGTGAAGCGGGCAGGGGCAAACGTAATTGCAGTATCTGAAAGAATCGAAAAATTACTTGAAAAATACAAAGAAGAGAGATTCCCGCAGGGTTTAAAAGTTAAGATTACTGCAGATACCTCTGAAAGAGTAAAGAACGATATTGCAGACTTAGTCAATACTGTTATTTTAGGCTTTATATTTGTGGTGATTGTCCTCATGTTTTTCATGGGTGTACGTGATGCAATTTTTGTTGGATTATCTGTACCATTGTCAGCTTTAATTGCCTTTATTCCTTTGTGGTTTTCGGGTTTTACCTTAAATACCATTGTTTTGTTTGCTTTTCTTTTAGGTTTGGGAATTGTGGTAGATGATGCCATTGTAGTGATTGAAAATGCCCATCGATTGTTTAATAGATTTAAGAAATTAGACATCAAAGAGGCTGTCGCATTAGCGGCTTCGGAGGTTTTTTTACCGGTATTATCCGGAACATTAACTACGATAGCACCGTTTTTTCCGCTATTATTTTGGCCAGGTATTGTGGGAGAATTTATGAAGTTTTTGCCCATTACTTTGATTTATACGCTCTTTGCTTCTTTGATAGTAGCTTATGTAATGAATCCCGTGTTTGCTATTTCGTTTATGAAACGACACGAAGAAGGTGAGCATACGGATACTTCTTTCAAAGCCATACAAAGACCTTTGATGATTATGGCGATTTTGGCTCTTCCAGGGTATATCATCAATGTCGGAATCGGAAATTTTATAGTATTTATCGCATTTCTATATACCTTTAACCATTTTGTACTGACCCCAAGATTGATTTTGCCTTTCCAAGAGAGAGCATTGCCGAGATTCAAACAATCTTACCGAAACTTAATTTCATGGGTAATTGTCGGAATGAGACCAGTTTATGCTGTGTTGAGTATGTTCGGATTGTTGATTTTTACTTTCATTTTACTTGGAATTGTAAAGCCCAAAGTGATATTTTTCCCAAGTGGCGATCCTGACTATATTTATGTTTACAACATGATGCCGGTTGGTACAGATGCCCATAAGACAGATTCGGTGACGAAAATTATCGAGAAGAAAGTATTTGAAGTATTGAAGAAAAATAAAGCCGAAGCGGCAATTAATTCGGTTATTTCAAATGTTGGAAAGAATGCTGGTGACCCATATAACCCGGATCGCTCGGCTACTCCTAATAAATCCAAAGTGACCATTGCTTTTGTCAAACGTGAGCTGAGAGGTGATGTTAGTTCTGCGTTTTTATTGGAAGAAATGAGAAAAGCAATTGTTGGTATCCCGGGTAGCGAAATTTCGGTACAGAGAGAAAATAATGGGCCTCCAACTGGTAAACCTATTTCTGTGGAAATTACTGGGGATAATTTTGATGAGATGATTAAAATTGAGAAGGAAGTCCGCAAAAGAATTGCTGCAGAAAAAATAGAAGGTATCGAAGCTTTAAAGTCTGATTTGGTGACAAATAAACCAGAAATTATTGTTGAAATCGATAAATTAAAGGCCCAACGGGAGGGAATCAGCACTTCACAAGTTGCGATGACTATTCGTACCGCTTTATTTGGAGCAGAAATTTCTAAGTTTAGAGATGAAAAAGACGAATATCCAATTCAGTTGAGATTGAAAGCAGATGACCGGAACCAAATTGAAAAATTATTAAGCCTGAATATTACTTATCGTGATATGAATTTGGGTGGCGTACTGCGTCAAGTCCCTTTAAATTCGATAGCAAGCATTAGCTATTCATCAACTTTTAGTCAAATTAATCGTAAAAATCAACAAAGATTGATTACGCTTGGGTCTGAGGTATTGAATGGCTATAATGCCAATGAAATTGTGGCAGAAATACAGTCAAAAGTAATTGACCGCATGGAATTGCCTAGTGGATATTCGGTACAAATGGGAGGAGAACAAGAAGAGCAAAAAGAATCTGGAATATTTCTGGTTGGAGCTTTATTGGCAGCGATTTTACTGATTTATCTTATTCTGGCAACCCAATTTAATTCTGTCGTCAAGCCGCTCATTATTTTTGTGACAATTTTATTGTCTTTTATCGGTGTTTTCTTAGGATTTATGGCATTTGGAATGACCTTCTCTGTGATTATGTCGGGTGTGGGTATCATTGCTTTGGCAGGGATTGTTGTGAAAAATGGTATTCTACTGATAGAGTTCACAGATGAACTTAGAAATCGTGGATATGCACTAAAAGAAGCCATTGTAGAAGCTGGAGGCGTTCGTTTAACCCCAGTTTTATTGACAGCGTCTGCTGCAACCCTTGGCTTAGTTCCATTGGCATTTGGTTTGAGTCTTGATTTCGTAACGATGTTTACAGAATTTGACCCTCATTTCTTTTTGGGTGGAGAAAGTGCTGTATTCTGGGGTATTTTAGCTTGGACCATTATTTTTGGTTTATCATTTTCTACGGTATTAACCTTGGTTATTGTACCTTGTTTATATTATATCAATGAAAGAGTAAGGGACAAATACTTTAGAAAGAAATAATAAAGTATTGTTCTCTCTTTAATAGCCTCCGAAGACAATTTCTTCGGAGGCTATTTTTTTAAATTTATTAAATAAAACTACTTTCTGTTGAATTTTTGTACGAATGTATTTATTTTTGAAATACTTTAGCCAGCAGTATAAACATACAATCACTTGAAATCTATTAAACTACTTTTAGTTGATGATCATCACATGTTTTTAGAGAGCATGTGTCTCTTACTAAATACCATCGAAAACTTTGAGTTAGTAGCTACGGCTACCAACGGAGCGGAAGTGCTACAATTATTACAATCATATCCTGTTGATGTTGTGTTGTGTGATTTGCAGATGCCCTTAATGGGGGGACTGGAATTGGTACCTATTCTTCGGGAAAAATACCCATTTCTTAAAGTATTGATGCTTACGATGTCCGATGATGTTTCTAATATTCGGGCAGCGATGAATGCCGGAGCATCGGGTTATTTGCTCAAAACAGCCAATAAATCTGAATTAGAAGAGGCTATTTGGGGAATTTATGCCGGCGAATCGTATTTTAATCATTCGCTGATTGATATTTTAAGCAAAGCCGATGAGGCAAAACTAAATGAGCATAAAAACAATGTTTTGTCTGAAAGGGAGTTAGATGTTTTGAAGCTCATTATCGCTGAAAACTCAAGTACAGAAATTGCAAAAAAACTATTTATCAGTTTCAATACAGTAGAAACGCACCGAAAAAATATCTATAAAAAATTAGGAATAAATACTGCTTTGGGCTTGCTTAAATATGCCATTAAAAATGGTTTGATTGATTAAGCGGAAGCTTTAAGAAAAAGGTAGAGCCATTGTCTTGTGAAATAATCTTATATTCAGCTCCGATTACCTCTGCTCGGTGACGAATATTTTTGAAGCCCATCCCGCCCTCTATTTTGTCTTTCTCAAAACCTTTGCCATTGTCCCAAACATACATGAATAAATTTCCTTTTGCTTGGGTACTATTGGGGGCATTTTCCCAAGAAACTTCAAGCTCTATTCCTGCTTTGTTGGCGTTTGAATGTTTGATGATATTCTGGCACAACTCTGTACAAATCATGTATATCTGAAAGGAAACTTCTGATTTTAATTCGATGGTATATTGGCTTGTTTCTAAATTGAAATGTATATTATTACCAATATTCAGCCGCATCACTAATGTTCCCAAAGAGGATTTTAAGCCTTTTTTTTCTATTTCTGCTGGTACCAAATCATTGGAAATATTTCTGACTTCTTTTGTGGCACTATCAATCATATTAATAAGCTTTTGGTAAATATTCTCTTGCTCTGGATTTGGAATAATGCTCTGAATAGCAATCTTGATAGATGCTAGAAGGCTATTGACATTGTTCTGCAGTTCGTCTGCCATTCGTTTTCTTTCAAATTCTTGCCCTTTTAAAATAGAATTACTCTCTATCAGTTTGATTCTCATGTTTAGGGCGGTCATAAAAAAAGTAAATTCAATGATTGTTCCCAAACAAGTATAAAATGGTTGAAGCTGATAAAAATGTAATTGACTGAGGGGGAATTTTGCATAAACAATTGCCAAAAAATAGGAGATAAAGTTACTCAATTGCATACATAAAAAGCCATAAACAATGTATTTGTTATATTTATGAAACTTGGTATTGCGGATGATGGTCGTTAATACCAATATAAATGAAAAAAATACCAGTACAAATGAATAGGAGTAACCCAATGGAATGATGCTCCGACGCTGTACGCTGATATAAATACATATAACGGTGATGACCAAAAAAAGACGGTGTATGTTCAAATACCATGAACGATTGTTATTTCTTAAATTATCGGTGTATGCTAAGTTGAACATTTTTACAAAAAACTCATTGTACACACAATTATATATTAGATGCAAGGTAAAGGTATATAATGAAAATGTTGGAATCAGATTGGATATAAATCGAATATCTAAGTGAAATTCGGCTATTCGGACAATTGCCAAAATGGAGATTGCCAATACGGCAATGTAATACATAACTGCCGTATCTTTGAACGAAAAATACTGAAATAAGCCAATAATGATGCTACATACCAAAAAGCCTAAGGTAATAAAATATAAAGTAAACAATTTGGTTCGCTCTGAATAAAGGTTAAATCGGCTCTCATCATATACCTTTTTGGTATAAAGCATTGGGTAAATGCTTGCATTTTTTTCGGGAATAAGTTGATTGCCGATACGAACAAATAGGGTGGCTTGTTCGTGGGCTTCAAGCTCAATCGGTAATGCGTAGCCATCTGGCAATCTGTCCCAATCTGATATGGTTCCTCCTTGGGTATGTTTTGTTGGTCGATTTCCTAGTTGATATATATCTATAAAATAAAACTTCCCAACATTCAAATACCACGTTTTTCTTGTGTGGTGGGGATTTTGAATACTCAATTTCAACCAAAATATTGCTTTTTGGGAATTAATATACAATTTATCCTTCGAAAATCTTTCAAATGGCTTATGCTGAATGCTGTCAATTGTTTCTTTATAATTGGGGGCAATATATATTTGAGCATGGGAGCTAACATCTAGGATTCCCGTGCTGTCGTTTGGAACAATATTTTTTTGCCCATAAGCATTGAAAGAGAGAAAAATTATAAAAATTAAATATTTCATCAGGTTTAGCATAGTTGGTGTTTTAATCTACAATAATAGAATAATTATAAGGTAATTGGATTGAGTAGATGGTTTCGTTTAACGCATGAATTATTTCAAACTCGGCACCGATGCTTTTCGAACGATGTATGCTTTGCTGAAGGTTGAATTTGTCTTCAAAAATCCCGTCAGTCCAAATAAAAAGGTATAGAGATTTTTCATGAATAGATATTTTAGATTGTTGGTTTGGCTCGATTATGAATTCTATTTTTATCTCATGTATGGAGTCATTTTTGTTTATATTTTGACAAAATTCAAAGCATATCATATATAAATTATATTCTATTTCTGGCTTTAAACGGGTATATATGCCGTTACTTTCAAATATATATTTTTTATTATTACTCATGTTTTGACGGACGACAAGGGTTCTTAAGGAATTAAAAAGCCCTTCTTTTTCCAAATCTAATGGAATGATGGAATGGGAAATGGTACGAACTTCTTGTGTGGCATTGTCCAACATTCTCAAGAGATTCAGATAAATACTTTTTTGTTCGGGAGTAGGTCTGATGACTTGGAGGGTGAGCTTTACCGATGCCAGCAAACTATTGACATTGTCGTGTAATTCCCGTGCAATCCTGTTCCGTTCGGAGGTCTGCCCTTTGATGAGCGATTCTTTTTCAACGAGTTGTATTTTTTTACTCAAAGCAATCATGAAAAAAATAAACTCTACAATTGTTCCGAAGCAAATGTATATAGAGGGGATAAACAAAAACTCATTGGGAGTGAGGGTAAGCTGAGGCTTGAAAATGCCTAAATAGAAAGTCACACTAAACAATAGAAATGCTGCAAAAAAACCATACACAATGTACACATTATAATTGTTGATTTGCTTTTGGGCATAGAAAATAATCACAAGTACCATGCCGTCAGAAAGGACGAGCGATAGGGCATACCAATAAAAGATGATGGTATTCAAGGCTCTGAACTCCAATATTTGATAAACAACAACACTCTCCAATACAAAAAGTATGACCAATAGTGGAATGCCATATTGGGTAAATTTGTTTTTTTTAATTGAAAATATTTGGGTTATCAAGATGTAAAAAGAGAGACATTGTAAGATTTGTAAAATAAAGGTTAAGCCAAAGTAAAAAGGAATGTATTCTGAAATAAATCGAAAATCTAAATGATATTCTGTCAGTCGGATAATATTTAATGCCGACATGACTGTTGTGAATAAATAATAGAATACGGGCAATCGCTTGGTTGTGAAATATTGCGAAAAAGCGACAATTATTCCGCAAATCAAAAAACCTATGGTACCAATCATCAATAAAGCATGAGACTTTTTTGCCCTAAAGATAGATTCTGTTTGTTTCTTGTAGGCTTGGGGGCTGAATAATGTTGGTGAGCTGTAAATATTTCTCGAATAAAATATATCAGTTCCCATTCGGACATAAACATCTGCGGTTTCGTCTGGTTTTAGGAGTATGGGTAAGGCATATCCATCAATAAGCCCTTGCCAAGAGTTTAAAGCACCAGCTTTTGTATGTAAAATTCTATTTTTTTTGATGACAAATAAATCCAAAAAAAAGTGTTTCCCTAAATTTAATATCAAATGATTGGGTTTGTTTCCAATGTTTTTTATTTGAAACTTTAGCCAAATTACCTTTGTCGAGTATTTGCGAAGGGTGTCTAAATGCGGAAAAGGCTCAAAATTATCATGAGGGATTGCGGTTGCCGATTTGAAATGGTAATCTTTGTCTATCCAATAGCTTACCGCTTGATGAATATCCAATTGTTCAAGGTTTTCGTCGGTCAGTATTTTACTTTGTGCAAAATTAGATTGACAGAAAACAAAAAAAATAAATAGGGTGCTGAATATATTTTTCATAATGTTCTGCCGGAGGATAATTTTTTTATCAAAATAATTAATAATCATTGTATTTTTGGCTCGATTTTTCTGTAATTATTTAAAAATCACTGAATTATGGGATAGTGAATGAGCGAATATTATTCGTTCAGCACAATTTTTAGAAAAAAAGTAGAGCCGTTATCCTGCGAAATAACTTTATATTCAGCTCCAATTGCTTCCGCTCGATGCTTGATATTTTTAAATCCCATGCCTCCTTCGACCTTTTCTTTTTCAAATCCTTTGCCGTTATCCCATACAAATAGATAAAAATAATGCTGAGGAACGATATTTTTTGGACTTACCTCCCAGGTGGTTTCAACCTCAATACCGGCTTGACTAGCTTCTGAATGTTTGACAATATTTTGGCAAAGTTCGGTACAAATCATATAAATTTGAAATGAGATTTCAGCACTTAAAGGGGCTTGTAAAGCAGTAGTCTTTAGTTCGAAATTGATATTGTTGGAAATGTTCAGTCGCATCACTAATGTATTTAAGGCACTGACCAAACCTTTTTTTTCTAATTCGGCAGGAACCATATTTTGTGAGATATTTTTTACTTCTTTGGTTGCATTATCTATCATTTTCAACAAACTTTGGTGGATAAATTCCTGGTTTTTAGCGGGTATTAAGCTTTGTATGGCAACTTTTATCGAAGCCAAAAGGCTATTGATGTTGTTTTGTAAATCTTCAGATATTTTTTTTCGTTCCAAGGCTTGTCCCTTGAGGATAGATTCGGTTTCAATCAACTTGATTCGATGATTTAGGGCTGTCATGAAAAACAAAAACTCAATGACTGTCCCCAAACAAACATAAAAAGGTGGAATTGTCAAAAGCTTAGTTTCTGCGTTTGGATTGTATGGCCCCGTTGCCATAATCAGACAAAAAGCGATGAAATAACAAACATGAAGGCTAATAAAACCATAAACAATGTATTGGTAGTAGGTGCTGAAATTATAAGATTTTTTAATAATAATATAAATGACATGCAAAAAGGAAAGGCTAACCAACAATGATGAATAAAGATAAATGGACGTCGATACCCTTCGTTCTTGCATCGTAATGTAAATAAGTATTAGGGAAATGATAATCAGTAAGTGGTGAATCGTTAGTTTGTTGGTGATGATAGATAAAAATTTACTTTCTGGTTTTTTTAAATTGAGCATTTTACTGAAAAATATGCTGTACAAATAATTGAACAATATCTGAAATGTGAATATATAAGTAAAAAAACTTGGAAAATATTTTGATATAAATCGTACGTCAAGATTAAATTCGGCTACACGAAGTATCATTAATATCGAAATTAGTATCACACCGATATAATACAAAACGACGGGGTCTCGGAATGAAAAATATTGAAAAATAGCAATCACAATGCTACAAACCAGAAAACCGATAGTCAGGAAATATAAAATGAGTACATCTGTATTGTGTTTGTATTTTTCATTGCTGACACTTTCGTATGCTGCACTTTCATACAATTTGGGAATGACTAGCAAAGGCATACTAAAGACCTCATCTGTTCCTATTCTGATAAATACATCAGCACTTTGAAGTGGCTTCAAATGAATTGGTAAAGCATAACCATCTTTTAGCCCCTGCCAATCAGAGAAAGTTCCGCCTGTTTGATGTATGATTTGATTGTCTGTATTTACTTGGTAAAGGTCGATATAAAACAATTTGCCAATGTAAAAAAGTGGATGTAATGCTCGATTGCTGACATTCTGAATGCTTAATTTTAGCCATAAAATAGCATTTGATTTATTCTTTTTTAACAATGAATTTGAGAATTTTTGAAATACCTGATGTCTGACAGAATTAAAATCCATCTGAGCATCGTTGTCAATATACATGGTTATTGAATTTCGGCTATCTAATTCTTTGAAATTTTCATCAACTTTTACGAGTTCTTGTGCAGGTATTGCATGAAAAAACAAGAGGCATAACAGCGAGAGAAACATGTTGCGAAGTATCATCGAAATAGCTTTTAATTATTGGCGTACGGAATGTCTGTAAGGCAGTTTAATGACATAAATAACTCCTTCATTGGGGTATTTAATATGAAATTCAGCTCCTATGCTTTGTGCTTTATGTCTGATGCTACGATGGAGTCTTAGCTCATGTATCCTATGGGAGAGAGTAGCTATTTGGTCGCACCAAATAAACATATAAATATTACTTTTATCATATAGGTTGTAATGGGTCTCGGCTCCGATGATATCAAATTCTAATCTGATTTTTGTTATTTTATCATTAATAATCAAATTTTGACATAACTCAAAGCAAATTAAATATAAATTAAACTCAATTTCTAGTTTTAGCTGAAAATTAAGTTTGTCTGTATCTAATTGAATCTGAATGTGATTATTTTCCTTGAATTGATGCATCATTCCTTCTAAAGAAGCCTTTAATCCTCTTTTTTCTAATTCAAAAGGAATCATATTGTGCGAGATATACCGTACTTCTTGGGTGGCATTATCAATCATTCGTAATAAGTTTTGATAAATGCCAATTTGCTCTGGATTTGGTTTGAAGACTTGTAATGTGAGTTTGACAGATGCCAGAAGCCCATTGACGTTATCGTGCAATTCTCCAGCAATTCTGTTTCGTTCGTTTGCTTGTCCTTTGATGAGAGATTCTTGTTCGACGGCTTGTATTTTTTTACTTAGGGCAATCATAAAAAATATAAACTCAACGATAGTCCCAAAACAAATATAGGTTGCGGGAATGGATAATAAATTTTTTGAAAAAAGATTTGTTTGTGTTTGGTAGGTGCCTAAATAGAAAGTAACTCCAAACAAAGAAAATGCAAAGAAAAAGCCATAAATGATATATTTGTTATAATCATCAATGAGGTTGATTGTGTAAAAGACAATGATGAGGATAATGCCATCTGAAACCAATAATGAGCCAATATACCAATAATAAATCAAAGGCAGCATGGCTCGGTAATGAAGCAATAAGGCTATAACCAAACACTCAATCACCAACATAGAAACCAATATCGGTATGTTCAGCTTGGTGAATAATTCTTGTTTTATATTAAATATCTGCGTGATTAGTACATAGAACGACAGGCATTGTAAAAGCTGGAATATAAAAGTAAGTAGGGTAAAAGGCGGAAAAAAATCAGAAATTAATCGAAAGTCAAGATTAAATTCTGCGATTTTTAGAATAGTAACAGCCGAAATAATGGTAGCAATTAAATAGTACATGACTGGCGGCTGGCGGCTACTCAGATATTGAGAAAATGCCACAATAGTCCCGCATAACAGAAAGCCTATGGTACTCAACAAGAGCAATGACAATGATTTTTTTCCTTTAAATATGTATTGTTGGTGTTTTATATAGGCGGTGGCAGTGTAAAGTTTGGGCGTGGTATAAATATTTTTTGAATAAAAAATATCAGTTCCTAATCGAATATATACTTCATAAGTTTGGTTTTTATTGAGAGGAATTTCTAAGCCATAGCCATCTTTGTCTTTCGCCCATCGTTCAAAAGTTCCGGCTTGTGTATGAGAAATTAATCTCGTATTTTCATCAAAAAGATATAAGTCTAAAAAGAAAAATCTACCCAAATACAAAATCGGACGAATATTTGAATCAATCGTTTGTTTGATTTTAAATCTTAGCCAAATGATTTTTTTTGAATTTTTGCGAAGATTTTCTAAGTCCTGAAAAGGTCTAAATGCTTGATTAGATGCTTGGTAAATGCCGAGATTTTGGTCATTTTCATCAATCCAATAGCTTAAAAATGGGTTTATTTCCACAGATTCAAATGGCTCATTCATGGATATTCTATTTTGACTGGCAATCGTTTGATTGACCATCGCAAGTAGATAGATGATGAATAAGCATTTTTTCATGAGGCAATTAGGTCGAGGCTATTTTTTGCCAAAATAAATAAATTACTTGAAATATTTTCTTAGGGTATCCGAAGTTTTTTTCAAAAAAAAACATCTTTTTTTGAAAAATCACCGAATTATGGTATTTTCTTATATTCTTTATCTATCTACCTTTGTAATACTCAAAATCATGAAAAGATTGAGTAATTGAAATCCGTCTTCCCAAGTAATAAAATCGATTGAGTTGCTATTTGAAAAGTCTTAATTTTTTTGGTGTTGAAGCAATAGGCTGACTATCTATATAATTTTAATTTGCTTTCCTAATAAATTTGATTTGAACTGAAATTTTTGAAAACAAAAATTTCTTTACATTATCAAAGGTTTTTTAACTTACGATGCTATCTAAATTAAAGAAAGTCTCCTCTATTTTAGAGGAGACTTTTTATTTGTTTTTTTGAATAATATCCATCCAAAAGCAAGCGAACTATAAAATTTTAGCAAAATATATATCCCTGTAAGTATTTGTTTATCAGGTATTTGTATTATTTTTATTGAATAGATAAGCGGATATTTGATATTTTTTTTTGTACTTTTCTCAAATCAAAGTACTTTTACGTAAAATTCAAAATACACGAAATAATGAGCGTTCTTGTAAATAAAAATTCAAAAGTAATCGTACAAGGTTTTACCGGTTCGGAAGGTAGTTTTCATGCGAGTCAAATGATTGAATACGGCACAAATGTCGTGGGAGGTGTAACACCCGGAAAAGGAGGGCAATTGCATCTTGACAGACCTGTTTTTAATACAGTGGAGCAGGCAGTCGTAAGCACAGGAGCAGATGTGTCAATTATTTTTGTTCCGCCAGCTTTTGCAGCGGATGCTATTATGGAGGCAGCAGATGCCGGAATCAAAGTAATTGTTTGTATTACAGAGGGGATTCCTACGAAAGATATGGTAACTGCCAAGTCTTATATTCAGGGTAAGAATGTTACGTTAATCGGACCAAATTGCCCGGGTATCATTACAGCTGAAGAATGTAAGGTAGGTATTATGCCAGGCTTTATATTTAAGAAAGGAACTATCGGTGTTGTTTCAAAATCGGGTACTTTGACTTATGAGGCTGTGGATCAATTGACAAAAGCAGGTCTTGGCCAAACAACTGCAATCGGTATTGGAGGAGACCCAATCATCGGGACAACTACCAAAGAGGCAGTTGAGTTATTGATGAATGACCCAGAGACAGAGGGGATTGTGATGATTGGTGAAATCGGTGGAGGAATGGAAGCAGAAGCAGCAAGATGGATTAAAGAACATGGGACAAAACCTGTGGTTGGATTCATTGCTGGGCAAACAGCTCCTAAAGGTCGTAGAATGGGACATGCCGGAGCAATTGTTGGAGGGGCAGATGATACTGCTGCTGCTAAAATGAAAATTATGGCAGAATGTGGTATTCATGTGGTCGCTTCTCCTGCTGATATTGGTGCAACTATGCTAAAAGCTTTGGGAAAGGCTTAAATTGAATAAAATTTTTAAAACAAAGGGTCAGACTTAAGTAAGTCTGACCTTTTTTTTTTAATTTTGTAAAAAAATTGAGGATAGGCTTTGAAGAAGATTTTTTACATCATTTTATTGTTGTTTTCGTCCGAAGTATTTGCCACTAATGTCGGACCGAAAAATGAATATTTTTTGGTACACGATTATCAAGACGACTGGCAGGTGTATAATGACCGGATGAAATTGTATGTGCCTTATATTAAGGAACAACACGTGGGTTATACTTCTCATACCGCATTTTGTGATATTCAAAACAAAAATGGGTATAAGCTGATTATTCATTCCAAAAAATCAGAGAATGCTTTGTTTATCAATGGCTCTATGCGTCAGAAAATCAATTCAAAAGAATGGATTGTCATGGATGTTGATAGCTTGTATAGAATCTACAAACAACCCATTATTTATGTAACTTTGTATGGGTCGAATGACATAGACGATAAAAAGTTGTATTTAGGCTATAAAAATAATGACACTCAAAGGGGTATCTCTGCTGTCGGTAATAAAATAATTGCCAAACCAAGAACCCAATCTTCGTATCGCTCTTTTTTGGTCTTGACTTCTTTGATTGTATTTGTGGCATTTGCATTCCTTTCGACTTCCTACGTGAGGGCATCCCAAAGATATTTCAATTTTAATGATTTGATGACTACCCTCATTCGGGAACAATCTTTTCTCATCAGTAAGCCACTCAATCGGATGAATATGTCGTTTGTTTTTCTGTTGAGTTTGGTTATTGCTGTTTTTTATATGCTTCTGAAAAGTAGGGGCATTGATTTGTTTGGAGGACAGCTGATATTACAAGAAGGGGATACTTTTGGGGTCTTGATGTCGAATTATTTCAGAATGACTTTGGTTATTTTTGTTATTCTGACTTTGAAATATTTTTTCATCAGCTTGATTGGACAAGTTTTTAATTTGGAAAAATTTGTTGATTTGCATTATTTTAAAATTATCCAATCGTCTATTATTTTTTATACCACGATTGTCTTGATATTGTTTACATTGTACATATCTTATCTTCCTACTGATATTGATTGGTACGCTTATTTGTTTACGCCAGTACTCGCATTTTATATCGTAAGGTTTATTCTCATTTATATGACAATAATTCGTAGCGGTAGCGTGCAAAGTTTTTATTTAATTTCGTACCTTTGCATTGTCGAATTATTGCCAATTATTTTGGGAATAAGATTTGCATCTTAATGTGTTTTCTCGATTGAATGTATTATTCTTGGCTTTTGTCACGAATAAAATAATACCCGCAAGACTATTTTTAGTTGATTAAAGGGAATCTAGAATATTTATGTATATTTGAAAACCCGCAATTTGGATGAGTGAAGTATTAGAAAATTTGGTTCAAAATCGTCTCCGTAAAGTGGAGAGTATTTTAGTAAGTCAGCCTAAGCCTGCAGATGATAAGTCGCCTTATTTTGAGTTGGCAAGAAAGTATAACATCAAGGTTGATTTTCGCTCTTTTATTGAGGTGAAAGGCATTGATCATCGGGATTTTAGACGTCAAAAAATTGATATTTTAGCTCATACGGCTATCATTTTTACGAGTCGAAATGCCGTAGATAATTTCTTCAGAATTGCGAAAGAATTGAGAATTGAGGTGCCTGTGGACATGAAATATTTTTGTATTTCTGAACAAACAGCCAACTATCTTCAAAAATATATCGTCATTCGGAAAAGAAAAATATTTGTAGGACAGAAAACTATATCTAAAGTACAGTAAGGATCAACCT
>CAYUFZ010000013.1:0-8118 GCA_964444025.1 uncultured Emticicia sp. | reverse complement strand
AGGACAGAAAACAGCAGCGGATTTGGAAGCTTTGATTCTCAAACACAAAACTGAAAAATTCTTGTTCCCTTGCTCAAATATTCGTAGCAATGATATCCCAAATTTGATGAATCGAAATGATTTACATCTGACGGAAGCCATCATGTATGAAACCGTGTCGGCAGATTTGTCTGATTTGACGGATGTATTCTATGATATTATATGTTTTTTTAGTCCTTCGGGAATTAAATCTCTCGAAGTGAATTTTCCGGATTGGAAGCAAAACAATACTCGATTAGCTGCCTTTGGACCGACCACTGCCAAAGCCATTCGTGATTCTGGGTATATTTTGGATATTGAGGCTCCTTTGCCAAATGCTCCTTCCATGACTGGGGCGTTGGAGCTTTACATAAAAAAAGCAAATAATATTTGAATTCAATCTTTCGTAACAAGGTATTTTAAGGCTGGGCATTTGTTGTTCAGCCTTAAAGCATTTTTAATGTTCCTAAAATGAAATATTTCTATAAATTGCAGAGCGTTTTTATAAATTTATTAGTTTTGACAAAAAAACATTTGCTTTTATACTTAAGTTTTAATCAATAAACTTATATTTGAGAAATGCTATTGCTCTACAACCTATGAAAAAACTATTCATTTTCTTGTTCTGTTTTCCTTACTTACTAAAAGCTCAACAAGATGCACAGTTTAGCCATTATGTTTATAATCAAATGGCGATTAATCCCGCAGCCGCAGGTAATGAGAATTTTACCAGATTCCAAGCAATTTATCGCACACAATATTTGGGTTATCAAAGTACTTTCGACGGAAATTCGGGTGCTCCCGTTTCGCAAGTTTTTACGGTATCTATGCCTGTCAAAGGACTCAATAGTGGAATCGGAATCAGTTTAGTCAATGATAAAATTGGGGCATCTAACCAAAAAGACATGAAATTGTCTTATGCTTATCAACTGCCAATTGGGCTCAATAAACTTTCATTTGGTGTAAATGTAGGGTTGTTTTCCAGAGGGATTGATTTTGGCAAATTACGTCCTCGAGAGGATAATGACCCCCTTTTAGCTTCTGGAAGGGTCGGGCAAATGGCTCCTGATTTTGGAGCAGGGGTGTTATTCCAACATTCGTCCTATTCTCTTGGACTTTCAATGAATCATTTATTTCAACCAAAATTTCGTTTGGGAACAGGAAATACTGCTTTCCAAGTAAATAGAAGTGCCTATTTTACGGCAAGTGCCCTTTTGGGCGTATCTTATACATTGGATTTTAGCCCCATGCTTATCATAAAGTCCGACCTGAAAACAACGTCATTGGAGGGAGGAGGAATCTTGACTTATCGCTCGAATTATTGGTTGGGGGCAAGTTATCGGGTAGGAGATGCTTTGTCTGGTTTAATAGGAGCTAATTTATTGAAAAATACGCTGAGAATTTCGTATGCCATAGATTTAACATTGATTGGAAAAAATGCAAAAGCTCCCACTTCCCATGAAATATTGTTGAGCTATGCCCTTAGCCCCCCTAAAATTGGTAAAAAATCCATTATTCGAACACCAAGGTATAGATATGATTAAACAAATTGATGAGAGCATTCATTTACCATTAGCTTTTATCAATTTTGAAAGATAATTTTCCAAGATTTATTTTTTTGGCTTAATAATTGCTTTGTGTATCAATATATCAGCAAAACTTAGTTTTTTTTCATAACTTTGTGGCAAGATGCAATAATGTATTTGCAGGCTCGTTTAAATTACATGAGTTTTATTTTCACCCAAAAAACAAAATATCAACTTGTTTTCGGCTATGAGCAAAAGAATTTTGAATACCTTTTTGAAAAGTCTACTAGTGATTGCTCCAATCATTATGTTGCAAAGTTGTGGTTCGTCCGGCAAAAATCCTATCGGGAAAATCTTTGGTGGTAAAAAAAGCAAAGCCTCGTCCGGAAAGGATACAGGAATGGATGGGATTCGTGAGGGCGAATTAGTTGCATCTGCAAGAAAGGGTTATAAACAAACAACTCCCGAGGGAATGGTTTTGATTCCTTCTGGGTCGCTAATGATGGGGCAGGCAGATGAAGATGTAATGTCTTCTCGTATCTCGATGAATAAAAGGGTTACTATTGTGCCTTTTTATATGGATGATACCGAAATAACCAACCACGAGTACCGTCAATTTATGAATTCCATGCTTGCAGATTCTGTTTCGGTATTGGGCGAGGAATTTATTATGTCCACGCTATATCCTGATACTGCAGTATGGACGAAGGATTTTACGTATCATAATGGAGACCAAATGACAGAATATTATTATTCTTCGCCTGCTTATGACATGTATCCAGTTGTAGGCGTGAGTTGGGATGCGTCCGTTTATTTCTGTAAATGGAGAACCCAGTTATTAAATAATAATAGGTCTCAGAAAAATTTGTTTAAATCTCCTCGATTCCGTTTGCCTTCTGAAGCTGAATGGGAATGGGCTGCTAGGGGCGGAAAAGAAGGTGCAAAATACCCTTGGGGTAATCCTTACGTTGCCAATGGTAAAGGCTGTTTCTTGGCTAATTTTAAACCTTATCGTGGAAATGCTCGTGCAGATGGCTATACTTATACGGCTCCTGCAAATTCATTTAACCCAAATGATTATGGGTTATACAACATGGCAGGAAATGTAGCAGAGTGGTGTCAGGATTCTTATGCAGAATCGTATATGCCTGTTACTTGGGACTTGAACCCAGTGTATGATGATGAAAACGAACCTCGTAAAATTATCAAAGGTGGTTCTTGGAAAGATGTTGCGTACTTCTTAGAAACGGGAACTCGTACTTATGAATTTAGAACCGAAAGACGCTCTTATATCGGTTTCCGATGTGTAATGGATCGCTTGGGTAGTGTTCCGGGTAGGGAATAATAATTTAAAAAACGAAGTCATGGATATAGTCCTAGGCTTCGTTTTTTTATTGAAATATACAAATTACTTTATTTTCGGTTGAAAAAAAATTAGATTAAATACTTATATATCGGCTTATTATTAAATTTTTTTGAACAAATGGCAGCAAATAGCAACGGTACTAGTTTATTTTGGGACAGAATCATTCCGTTTTTTTATGGTGCAGGGGCATCAGTCGTAATTTTAGGAGCTTTGGGTAAAATTATGCACTATGATTGGGCTAATTTTATGTTACCGATTGGTTTGGGAACAGAAGCTTTGATTTTCTTAATTTATGCTTTTCAGTCTTTTCTTCGTCCAGCTACGGAATATCAGTGGGAAAAAGTATATCCTGAGCTTGCAGATAATTTCCAAGGGGAAGCACCTAAAAGAGCCGCAGTTTCTATGCAAGGAGCGGGACTCACTGCAAAAATGGATGATATGCTAGCCAATGCAAGAATTTCTCCAGATATATTTGATGGACTAAGAAGTGGTATTCAAAACCTAACTAGCCAAGTGTCTAAAATGTCGGATTTGACAGACGCTACTGTGGCTACTTCTGAATATGCCAAAAATGTTAAGGTTGCTTCAAATCAGGTGGTGTCAATGAATGCAGCCTATGGTTCTGCTGTAAATGCAATGAATAGTATGGCAGATGCGACAAGAGATGCTCAGGATTATCGCACACAATTCACTAAAATTACTCAAAATATGGGTGCTTTGAATGCGGTATATGAGCTTGAATTACAAGATACTAACAAGCATTTGAAGGCTATGAATGCTTTTTATGGCAATTTGACCAATGCCATGCAGGATATGGCAGATGCGTCGAGAGAGGCTCAACAATTCAAAATGGAAATGACTAAATTGACAGGCAATCTTTCTTCTTTAAACAATGTTTATGGTAGTATGTTGTCTGCTATGAGAGGAAATTAAGCCTTCGTTTTTCAAGATAGATATCATTCGTTTATATAAAAAAAATTACTAACCGTATAATTAAATTTAGTATATGGCAGGTGGAAAGGAATCACCACGTCAGAAGATGATCAATATGATGTATCTCGTTCTGACGGCAATGTTAGCTCTTCAAGTAAGTAATGCTTTGTTACAAAAATTTCAGCTATTGAATAATAGTTTGGAAAAGGCAAATTCTTCTGCTAATGGTGCTAATGAAAAGGCAGTAAATGCAATAAGAAAAGAAATTCAGGAAAAACCGGGTGGTGCCCAATATAACGAGGTACTCCAAAAAGCTATAAAAGTAAGAGAGATTACGAACCAAATGGATAATTACATTGCTTCGTTGAAATCAGAAATTGTTACAGCTGGAGGGGGCTTTGATGCGGAAACAGGCGGTGTGAAAAATCCCTCTGAGGAAGAGAAAGTGGCGGTTTTGATGGTGGGAGATGCAAAGAATGGCAAAGGTTATGAGTTGAAAAATAAACTCAACACTTTTGTTGCTGATATACAAAAATATGGGGCTCCTAATACAAAGTTTCCTTTATTGGCTATTGATGCTGCAGAAGATCCAATTTTATCTAAATCGGATAATATTACACGAAGCAAAGATTTTTCTGAATTATATTTTGCTCAAACTCCCGTGCCAGCGGCATTGGCAGTATTGAGCCAAAAACAATCAGAAGTTCGTAGATTAGAAGGAGAGGTCTTGGATTATTTGGCAAGTTTAGTAGGTTTAAAAGAAATCAAATTCGATGAAATTTTCGCAGTGGTCATTCCGGATTCAAGGTCGGTAGTAGCTGGTCAAAAATATCGAGCAGAGGTAGCTATTGGGGCTTATTCAAAGTCAATTACTCCTCGTATTAGTATCAATGGTTCGGCTGTTCCGGTTAGAGATGGTAAAGGCTTGTATGAAGTAACAGCTACTGGCGGAGAATTTGATAAGAATGGTCAGCTTACTCGTTCTTATAGGGCTTTGGTCTCTTATCCTGCTCCAGATGGTTCGATGAAAAGTGTCGAAAAAGAAGAAAAATATACCGTCTTGAAGCCTTCGGTACAAATAGAAACTGCATCTATGCCTGCACTTTATTTCAAATGTGCCAATAGATTGGTTACTTACTCTCCGGGTTTGGGAAGTTTGTATAGCCCTTCATTTAGTGGTTCGGGGGCTGAATTTATTCCTGGTGGAAGTGGAAAAGTAACCATCGTGCCTAGTTCCGCAAAAGTAACCATGAATGTTGAAAACAATGGTATCACTTTACAATCGTTCCCTTTTCCTGTTCGAAGAGTACCTAAACCAAGCATTAAAATGTTTGGGAATGGTTCGCCAGTTGATGAAAGAAGAGGTGCTACTGCCTCAAGCTTGAGGGTTTTGAGTGCTAGGGCAATTGCAGATGAATCATTTAAATCGACCAATCCTGAAGATGCAAACTTTAGAGTTGCTGAATTTGAGGTGAACTTGGCTCGTGGTTCACGAAAAATTGGGGGAAATACTTTTTCAGGCGAAGCAAATATTTCGGGTTTAGCACAACAAGCACAAGCTGGAGACCGTTATGTAATTGTAATAAAAAGAGTAGAGCGTAAGAATTTTAAGGGGGAAGTCGAAACTGTAGATGTGGGTGATTTGTTCTTTACAATTCCGCTAAATTAATCTAAATATAATCGATTTATGAAAAAAATACAGGGCTTCGCTTTAGGGATATCTTTGATTATCAGCCAATTGTCATTTGCTCAAGAAAAGTCGAATAATTACTTGAATCCATTATCTTTACGCCCAATTCATGAAGAAAATGTGATGTATAAGACGACTTTGTGGAGAAGAGTTGATTTGAAAGAAAAACAAAATCAACCGTTGTTTGCTAAAGGAAATGAAATTACGAAGCATTTGATTGATGCTGTTAAGGCAGGCTTGGTCGATGCTTTTGATAATGATTCATTAACGAGAAAACTTACCCTCGACGAATTTAACGAACGTCTTTTAATGAAAATTGAAGGTGGTGGATTATCGAAGGAAGAACAAGAAGCTGGATTTTCTGATTCAGGTGATGATGGATGGGGTGGCGGAAGTGATAGCGGTGCTGGAAATGAGGAAAAAAAAGACTCTCAAACAGCTTCTCTTGTGACTAACGGGGTGGAGGTATTTCCTTCACAATTGACTTCTATCATATTGAAAGAAGATTGGATTTTTGACAAACAACGCTCTCGTCAGTATTTCGATATTCTCTCAATTACTTTGGTTATTCCTGCAGAACAAACTTCTTTGGGATTTGACAGGCCAATTTGTACATTGAAATATAAAGAATTAGAAAGATATTTTAGAACAAATCCGAAATGTACTTGGTATAACGCATCCAATGTTGCTGCTCATAAAAATTTGGCAGATGCCTTTGAGTTACGTTTATTTCATGGAAAAATAATCAAAAAAGCCAATGCTTTGGATAGTTATTTAGATGATATTTATAAATCTCCAAAAGAAGGATTATTGAAATCTCAACAGCTAGAGCATGAACTGATGGAGTTTGAACATAATTTGTGGGAGTATTAATAAAAATGCACCAATAAATTCGAAAAAGCTGTCCAAAAAAGGATGGCTTTTTTTATGCAACCTTTCAATATTTTTTTGCATCTTATTTAAAATAAATATAGTACTATGTATTGCATAATACCAAAATGTTTTATTATATTTGTTCCATAATCATCAACAGACTGTGAAAAAATGAAAAAATTCTATTTAATTACATCTTTGGCTTTGATATCCTATACTTCTATGGGATTTGGGTTTCCTTCAAATACCCTCGAACAAAAAAAAACATTGGTACTTGGTACAAACCCTAAAGAATTATCCGTTCAACAAGAATTGGAGGTATTGGAAGAAGATAAGGATGTTTGGATGAATGATTCTGCGGTACAAGCATTGGTGGATTTTATTGTGAAGTATTTTACTTTTGGTTTGATTGATTACATACCAAACTGATATCTACTGAATCAAAGAAGAAAAGCTCTTCTTTGATTCAGCAAATCTATTTAATATACTCTCCCCATCTTTGGATGATCGACAATGAGTTGCTTTAGTTTTTGGGTGTCAATGCTTCCTTGGGTACTATAAATAACTTTTCCTTTTGGTTCAATTAAAATGGTATAAGGCAATGCTCCATTCCATTTCGAATCAATGGCTTCAATCAGCTTATAGATGTCTTCCTCTTTAAATATATAGTTTCTAACGCCAGAATGTTTTTCTTTTAGGAACTTTAATGCTCGCTCTTTTTTGTCAAGTTTATCAGCAGAAATAGAGATAAACTCAAAATCTCTTGCTCCATACATGCGATGTATTTCTAAAAAATCGGGATATTCAATGATACAGGGGCCGCACCACGTTGCCCAAACATTGATTAGCCTCAACTTATCCGACTCTTCATTTTTAACTAATCTTTTCACTCCTTCCGAATCAATTTCTTCCAAATTGACAGGGCGAGAATGCCAATTTTTTTCGTTTTTTTCATTGTATTCCGTTTTCCAAGCCCATTTGACAGAGCAACCGAAGGTTTTTGTTATAGGAATAGATACCGATTTATCCGCTAGTACTTCATCGATTGCCTTTCTCAAGTCTTCTGCGTTGGCACCTTTGCTGGGTTTTTCGATGGCATCCAATCGACCATTATATCTTAAAATACGGTCTTTATCAAATAAAAAAGCATGAGGCGTAGCAACTGGCCCATATTGGATGGACACACTTTCGGTATCTCCATCATACAAATAAGGAAAATTAAATTCTTTATCTTTTGCCCTGATTTTCATATTCTCAAAATCATCATTCAAGTCGGTATAACCCAATTCTTCAAGCAATAAACCGTTAGGACTATTTGGAGAAATAGCGACAACAGACACCCCTTTGTTTTTGTAATCATCAACGATTTTTTTGATTCTCTCTTCATAAGCCTGAGCCGTTGGACAGTGCGTACAAGTAAAAATAATAACCAAGGCTTTGGCATGGGAAAAGTTTTTCAGTGAATAGAATTTTCCATCATAATTCGGAAGATTGAAGTCAATTGCTTTGGAACCAATGGCGAGAGTAGGGGTTTCTTGTTTTGGGACAGCCTGAGGATTTGCAACAAAAGATTTTTGACCATATCCTCGGAGGGCAAATAGTATATAAACAAACAATATAATGATTTTTTTCATTGGAGGTAGCAAAGTTAAAGGTTGAAATAGAATCAATAAATTTTTATAAAAGTTAATTCTTTTTTTAGAAAAATGGTA
>CAYUFZ010000012.1:18786-27868 GCA_964444025.1 uncultured Emticicia sp. | reverse complement strand
CAATATCCAAACGGTGATAGGCCGGAATTCGATAGGCATTTCGGCTATTCAATACATCATGTGGAATCACAAAACCTTGCCAAATGTACTTATTGGTTGGAAAACTAGCGGGTGTTCCGGAGCTAAGTATAAAATTAGTAGAGAAACTCCATTTATTATTCAAATCATAGATTCCGACAAGAGTTAAATTGTGAGGTTTGTCTATTTTACTAGGAAACCATTTGTTATCATTAATGCCGTCGATAAGGCGTTCAGAACGTGCCAAAGTATAACTTATCCAGCCATTCAATTTGCCTTTTGTCTTTTTGAAAAAAAACTCAGCTCCATAAGCCCGCCCTTTTCCAAACAGCAAATCTGCTTCAAATGCAGGATTCAATAACAAATCGGCATTTCTTACATAATCAATTTGGTTTTGAAGGGATTTGTAATAAATCTCAACAGATGTTTCAAATAAGTTATTTGAAAGATTATTAAAATAACCAATAGCAACTTGATTTGCCAATTGTGGTTTGATATTATTTGTACTGGGTGTCCAAACGTCTAATGGAGAAGATGCCGTTGTATTGGATAACAAATGAAGATATTGGGCCAACCTATTGTAGCTAAGCTTAATGGAACTATTCTCGGAAAGACTAATGTTTGCTGCAAATCGGGGTTCTAAATTATTATAATTTTGAATATTTTTCCCCTTTGAATAGGCTATTATCTGGCTGACTTCTTTTCTTTCCCCAGGGCTATTGTTTTCAGATAAAATCAATTTATTACCAGGGCCTCTGTAACTATAATTTGAAAATCTTAATCCATATTGTAGTGATAATTTATTATTTACTTTGTACTCGTCAGATAAATAAAGGCTATTTTCGAGCGAAAATTTATCAGCTAGGCCTATACTTCTGCTTATACCACCTGAAATGGCCTCCGCTTGTCCAGGGTTGAAAGAATAATAAGTAGATTGCCCTCCAAAAGAAATGGTGTGCTTTGTATTAGGATAATATGTAAAATCAGGTTTTATGCTATAATTCACAATATTAGATTTCCAGCGAAAAGCATCTTGGTCGTTTTTTTGTTTTAAATCAGATTGTAATGAATAATCGTAATTACTATAAAAAATTGTGTTGTTTAGAAATAATTTATTACTGAATAGATGATTCCATCTTAAACTTGCGGTAGAATTTCCCCAATTAAAGCCAAAATCAGCCCCAAAAGTATCTCTTCCAAAGTATCCAGATAAAAAAAGTGTGTTTTTATCGTCTAGTTTATAGTTGGCTTTTGCCGTAAAATCATAAAAATAAAACTTAGAACTACGTAAATCTTTATTCAAAAATGGTTTTGCCAAAATATCAATATAGGAGCGTCTGAGAGCCACTATAAAGGAACCTTTGTCTTTTACAATAGGCGATTCAAGGGTTAATCTAGTGAAAATAGTGCCAATTCCTCCCGAAAATTGAGTTTTCTTTGTGTTTCCTTCTTTCATACGAACATCAAGAATGGACGACACCCTGCCACCGTAAACAGAAGGGATACCTCCTTTGAGCAATTTAACGTCTTTCACAGCGTCAGGATTAAACACAGAAAAAAAACCAAATAAATGAGATGAATTATAGACGGGGGCTTCGTCTAACAAGATTAAATTTTGGTCGATTGTTCCTCCTCGTACATTAAACCCAGAGGAACCTTCTCCGACGGTAGTTACGCCTGGGAGAAGCTGAATACTTTTGATAATATCAACTTCTCCGAGTAAAGCAGGCATCTTTTGGATAGTTTTGATGTCTATTTTGTTTACAGACATTTCTATATTTTTTACATTTTCATCTGCTTTTTTTGAGGAAATTGTAATTTCTTCAAGTACTTTTGTGTCGTCGTTCAGTTCAAAATTAAGGCTTTTGTTCTCGGATAATAAAATTTTTTTTTGATTTTTTTGGTATCCAATATAGCTGATTGTTAAGGAATATTCTCCTTTGGGTAAGGTAATGGAATAGAAACCATAATCGTTGGTCTGAACTCCCGATTTAATTTCTTGCACGAAAAGAGTTGCTCCAATTAATCCTTCTCCATTTTTTGCATCTTTTACATAGCCACTTAAAGTGAAGGAGTTCTGTGCGAAAAGACATTGAAAATGAAATAATAATAAAATAAAAATACCGATTTTTTTCATAAAATGATTCTTCTAAATTGAAAATTGAATGTAAATCATGAGAATTTGTGAGATACACATAACCCTATGAAAACGAGAAAAAGAAATCGAAAGTTTAAAAACAAACAATATTTATAGAATAATAACTTTATATAAAATCAATCGTTAATTAATTTGTCAATGAAAAAAATCTTTTTAGTCCTCTTTTTAAGCGTCGTTTTCAAAACCAATGCACAAATTGTGGAAAGTCTCACCTGCGAACAGCTACTCAATCCTATGGGGCTAACCAATAAATCTCCAGGTTTATCATGGAAAATCAAGTCTTCTGTTCGTGGGACCAAACAAACAGCTTATCAAATATTAGTGGCTGATTCTGAAAATGCTCTCAAAAAAGACCAAGGGAATGTTTGGAATTCTGGTCAGATAAAATCTAACCAATCATATATGGTCAAATATGCAGGAAAACCAATAGAACCAAACAAAAGATATTTCTGGAAAGTTAAAATATGGAATGAAAAAAATAAACCAAGCTTGTTTAGCGAAACAGCTTGGTTTGAAACGACCATGTTTGAAAAATCTGATTGGATTGCCCATTGGATTGGACTAGAAAATAAGCCAGAGAATTATTACAAGGCAATAGAGCTTCAAAAAGAATTTAATTTGAATAAGAGAGCAGTGAGGGCAAGGGTTTATGTAACCGCACTGGGAAGTTATCATTTAATTATTAATGGAAAAAAGATAGGAAATAGATATTTAACGCCTGATTTTACGGATTTTTCTAAGGAAGTTAATTATCAAATCTATGAATTATCAAACGAAGATTTGAGCATAGGCATAAACTTTATCACAGCAACTTTAGGGAATTCATGGTGGAGCGAGGACACTCCGTGGGGTAGGGGGAAGGCGGTTCAGGCTTCTTGTCGCTTGTTGTTTCAAATGGAACTTGAGTTTTATGATGGAAGTAAACAAATAATTTCTTCGGATAATTCTTGGAAAGTGAGAAATTCGCCTATTGTCGCTAATGCTATTATTCAGGGCGAAAAATATGATGCCAGATTGGAATATGGAAAGGATTGGGTAAATGCAGATATTTTGGATGAATTAAGTGCAAATGTTACGCTTTTTCCTAAACTAAATGCTGGATTAGAATTGACCAAAGATATTCAAGCAAAAAATATTACCGAACCTAAAAAAGGGAAATATATTTATGATTTTGGTGAAACTTTGTTGGGTTTTGTGCATTTACAAACAGAAGGAAAAGTAGGAAAAGAAATAGAACTTAGGTTTGGAGAGGTTCTGAATGAAAAGGGTTTATTAGAGGTTTCTAAGAACAAAAATAATAACTTCCAAGATACTTATATTTTAAAGGGATATGGAATTGAACAATGGGAACCGAAATTTTCAATAAAAAGATTTAGATATGTAGAAATGGAGGGATTTTCAAAAAAACCAGATGAAAATTCCTTAAAAGCCAGTGTCATTACAAATTGGAAAAATATTTCTTTAACAGAACTGACCGAAACGAAATTAGTCAAACTATTGGAAAGGGAAAATAAAGAAATTGCACCTTTCAAAAATGAAAAAGTTAGTATTACAGAAATGAAATTATTAGACCAAGTCAAAAACGAATTTATCCATAATAATGAAGTAATACAATCTGAATGGCAAAAAATCAACAATAAAAAGCACTATATTATTAATATTCCTGCTAATGAAGAAGTAATTTTGACATTTCCTTTGGAAGAAGAAGGCAAACCCTTAAAAAATATATCTGAAGGAGGAAAGCCCTTGATTCAAAAAAATAAGCCTGTCAAGATTGAAGGGGTTAAAATGATTAAAGCAGATAAAAAATACATACAAATAGAGTTAGGTAGCGGAAAATACGATTTTCTTTTGGATTAATTAGATAATGATAATAAATATGAAATTAACAGAAATTTTAAACAAAATACCAACCTTGTCAATTAATGGACAATTGGAAAAAAAGATTAGTACCATAACTTTTGATTCAAGACAAGTTGTTTTAGACAGTTTATTTGTTGCTATTGGAGGAACACAAGTGGATGGACATCAATTTATCCCTAAAGCCATCGAATTGGGTGCGAGTACGATTGTGTGTGAAAAACTTCCAGATGATTTACAATCAGAAATAACATATATTTTGGTTGAAAATGCCCCCAAAACAATGGGTTTAATGGCATCAAACTTTTATAGCTGTCCTTCTTTAAAATTACAATTGGTAGGAGTGACTGGTACAAATGGAAAAACATCTATTGCGACTATCTTATTTAGATTATTTAGGAGTTTAGGATATAAATGTGGGTTATTATCAACGGTACAAAACCAAATAGATGATGATATTATTCCTTCCACCCACACTACCCCAGATTCGATAAAAATCAATGAATTATTGTCGGAAATGGTATCAAAGGGGGTTCAATATTGTTTTATGGAAGTCAGCTCACATGCGGTGGTACAAGAAAGAATAGCAGGATTGATATTTAAAGGAGCTATATTTACAAATCTGACACATGACCATTTAGATTTTCATGGTACTGTAGATAATTATATTGCCGCAAAGAAAGGTTTTTTTGATCAATTGCCGAAAGAAGCATTTGCTGTAATTAATGATGATGATAAAACAGGCAAAGTAATGCTGCAAAATACAAAAGCAAGCAAATATACTTATGCCTTGGAAAATATAGCTGATTTCAAGGGCAAAGTACTAGAATGTAACCTTAATGGATTACAAATGGAAATAGGGAACCAAGAAGTATGGTTCAAATTAATAGGTTCTTTCAATGCCTATAATTTATTGGCTGTATATGCAACTGCCTGCCTATTGGGTGAAGATAAAAACGAAGTTTTGATGCAACTATCCAACATCAGACCTCCTTCAGGGAGATTTGAGCAAATCAACTCAACCAATAATATTGTGGCAATAGTAGATTACGCACACACACCAGATGCACTTGAAAATGTATTGGAAACAATTGTCGATTTAAGAAAAGAAAACCAACAGATTATCACCTTAGTAGGTTGTGGAGGGAATAGAGACCCATTCAAACGACCTATTATGGCAGAGATTGCTTGCAAATACAGCGACAAAGTAATATTAACTTCTGATAATCCAAGAAATGAGGAACCAAAAGAGATATTGCTTCAAATGCAAAAAGGTATCAACGCAATACATGCAAAGAAAACAGCAACCATTGAAGACCGTAGAGAGGCAATTCAAATGGCAGTTTCGATGGCACATACCAATGATATTATCTTAATAGCAGGAAAAGGCCATGAGACTTATCAAGAAATCAAAGGAATTAAATATCACTTTGATGACAAAGAGGAAGTCCAACAAGCATTTGACCAGCTTGGATAATGTCAGTACATAAAATCATGTTTTTAAAAAAAAACATTCACAAAGTAAAATTATCTTGCATAGGCTTTTCTTGGACGGTGTTGAAGACTCATCATGTACCCCTTAGGTGCATACAAATCTTTGCTTTCGTTCATGCGGTTCATTAATAAACCACCAATGGCAAGTGCTGAAATTGTTAATAGTATCATAGTTATGGCTTTTTTGATGATGCAATATTTAATCATTTTGAAAAATTTGCAATACAAAAAAAAATCAAACAATGATTGGCGGATATTTTTATCATGCTTAAACGAAATCACCTAATTCAGTGATAAAAAAAATTACTTAAAGAAAAAATAGATGATTTTATCGTGAAATCTAAAATGCTATATTTTGGGATTTTTTTTGAATAATATTGATTCTTATCAACAAAACTTGAATATTTTATACAATCTTATTTTTTGAGTATTTGATACTCAGGGAATTACAAAACAATAAAAAAATGGAAGAGAATATTAAAAAAATTTATTTAAGTGATTTGCACGAAAAACTAGGAGCAAAAATGGTTCCTTTTGGTGGATTCTTGATGCCTGTCAGATATTCTTCAGATTTAGAAGAACACCATTGTGTGAGAGAAAAAGTGGGCGTTTTTGATGTTTCTCACATGGGGGAATTTCTAATTAAAGGAGAAAACTCAACTGATTTTCTGCAAAAAATTGTTTCTAATGATGTGTCAAAATTATTTGATGGAAAGATTCAGTATGCTTATTTTCCAAATAATCTTGGTGGGGCTGTAGATGATTTGTTGGTTTACAGAATTCAGCAGAATGAGTATCTTTTGGTTGTAAATGCCTCAAATATCCAAAAAGATTGGGAATGGGTAAATATCCAAAATGATTATGGAGTAGAAATCGTGAATTTATCAGACAGCTATTGTTTATTTGCTGTACAAGGTCCGAGTGCTGTTGCGACGCTGAAAAAATTAACAACATTGTCATTGGAAACAATGCCCTATTACACTTTTCAAGAAGGTTGTATGGCTGGTATTGAACAAATAATCATTTCTGCAACAGGATATACCGGTGCTGGCGGATTTGAATTATATGTTAAAAATGAGTATGCTCAGCAGTTGTGGGAAGCAATCTTTGAGGCAGGTGAAGAATTTGGAATTAAACCAATAGGATTAGGGGCTAGAGATACGCTCCGATTGGAAATGGGGTATTGTTTATATGGACACGAATTGAATGATACAGACTCGCCATTAGAGGCAGGATTGGGTTGGGTTACAAAGTTTAATAAAAAATTTATCAATGCAGAAAATTTAGAAAAACAAAAGCAGATTGGTTTTGGTAGAAAATTGGTTGGTATTGAGATGATTGACAGAGGTATTCCAAGAAGCCACTACGAAATATGTGATGAACAAGGGAATGTCCTAGGACAGGTTACTTCTGGAACGATGTCGCCAACATTACAAAAAGGTATTGCCCTTGGTTTTGTACCGACCGAATATTCTACTTTTGGCACAAATTTGTGTATAAAGGTTAGGGATAAATTATTGAAAGCAATGGTAGTTAAATTGCCATTTGTAAAACCGAACGTCTAATAAATAAAAAAGGCTGTCGGTAATACCGACAGCCTTTTTTATTTATTAGAAAATTATTTTTTAAATAATCTAAACTCCAAAGCAACCCTTGTAGCATCTTCTTGTTCATTGATAGCTAATCCATGAACGAGATGAGATGTAAAAAACAATACCTCTCCGTACTTGATTTCAGGTCTTGTAAGAGTAGTGTCCCCATTCCAAGATTTAATCATCCTGACACGGTATTTATTTCCTTCAACCATTGCTCCCTCAAAAGTTCTTAAAATTTCACTTTCTTTTAAAAGATGACTTGATTTGACAACAGGCAAAGAAGATTTGTCGGTTACGCCACAAATAGGAATCCATAAGTTGATAAATTGTGGAATATGAGCGGCATTATCTACCCCTTCATAGATATCTTTATGAGGAGGGTTAAAGTCGTTGGAAAACGGACGATTGATGCGTACAATAATATGAAGCTGACTACCATCAAAAGGGCTAATGTCGCTTAGTTCAAACCCCAATATTCTTTCAAATTTCGGAATGATTGTCGTTAAAGGGAAATTGAAATCTTCAGGGAATAAATCTCGAGTTTTAGAAACTACTTTGAAGTGTTGTTCGTTCGAGGTAATGAAATGATGATAATTTTCAAGAGAAAAATCTGCTACATCAATTCCAATTTCTTCTGTGATTATATTTTTTACGCAATTAGTCAGTCCTTCTTTTAATGATGCAAACTCATCATTAGTCAGAAACGGAATCGCTTTATATCCGTCTTGATACCAAGGTTGGTGAAAAGCAATGTCTGTTTGTTCGTTTGATAATACTTCTTCGGTTCCAAATTGAAAGGGGGGAGACCCTTTTACCGAAATTTCGTAGGCCTTGTTGTTAATGATAAAACTTGTAGTTTCCATATTAAAATATAGAGAATGAGTGATTAAAAGTATTCGAGATACATATTATGCAAATGTATGATTATTTTAGAGAAGAATTTAGGGTGGGTTAAAAAAAGATTAAACAAAAAGCCCGATGTGATTAACATCAGGCTTTTTGTTGGAAAACTTCAATAGTATTAATTTACAGTAGCTCCATTCCAAATTAACTTATTAGGCTGAATCAGCGACAAACTTCCGTCTTTATCTTCTGCCATTAAAATCATGCCATTAGATTCGACACCCATCATTTTTCTGGGAGCTAAATTGGCAATAAAAGTAACTTGTTTGCCAATCATTTCTTCTGGAGAGTAGTGTTTGGCAATGCCACTTAATATCGTACGATGTTCGATGCCATCATCTATCAAAAATTTAAGCAACTTATCACTTTTAGGCATTTTTTCTGCTGTCAGAATGGTGCCAACCCTGATGTCTAATTTTGCAAAATCATCAAAATTAATATTTTCTTTTATAGCAGTTACCTTTTTATTTTCGAGTTCGTTTGCTCTTTTCGCATCTTGTAGTTTCTTGATTTGTTTTTCAACCACATCATCCTCAATCTTATCAAATAGAAGCCCCAAATCGCCGATTTCTTGACCAGAAAGAAGCAAGTTTATGTTCCCTGCATCTTCCCATTTTTTGTCGCTTAAATCGAATAAATTTTTCAATTTATTAGCGGTAAAAGGTAAAAAAGGTTCGGATAAAATTGATAAATTAGCTGCAATCTGAAGAGCAATGTGCATGATACTCTCTACACGTGCTGGGTTTTCTTTAATTACCTTCCAAGGCTCAGTTTCGGCAAGGTATTTATTTCCCAATCTAGCCAAATCCATCATAGTCGCTAATGCTTCTCTAAATCTAAAGGTCTCGATAGAATCGGATATTTTGCTTGGAAATTCAGCCAATGAGCTAATCGTCTCTTTATCAAAATTGCTTAATTCACCCAAAGCAGGGATTTTACCTTGGTAATATTTTTGAGTCAAGACAATTGTTCTATTGATAAAGTTCCCAAAAATTGCTACTAGTTCACTATTGTTTTTGGTTTGAAAATCTTTCCAAGTAAAATCATTGTCTTT
>CAYUFZ010000012.1:0-18776 GCA_964444025.1 uncultured Emticicia sp. | reverse complement strand
AATAGGAAATATGTTATTTGATTCTCATATATTTCATAGGAAACATAACTTAATAAAAACATTAACAATGACCCAAGTCCAAATACAAATGATAACTTAAACAATATGTCTTTTGTTTCAGGCATATTACTTGAAAGAGCATATCTCAAAACATCCTGTTTTCCTGGAAATTCTTCCAAGTATTCGTGTAACCAAACTGCCCAATTTCGAGAGGTAGAAATTTTTTCACCCTCCAAGTTCATAAACTCATTTGCTGGAACATTATCTGGCAAAATATAGCTACCTTCAGCCATCAACATGGCAGGGAATATGATACAGTGAAAAACAATATTATCTTTGCCAATGAAGTGAACCAATTTTGTTTGGTCGTTTTTCCAATAATCTTCCCAATTTTTATTGTTTTGTTTTGCCCATTCTTGCGTAAAAGTAATGTATCCGATAGGAGCATCGAACCACACATAAAGCACTTTCCCTTCGGTATCAGGTAATGGGACACTAATGCCCCAATCCAAATCTCTGGTCATGGCACGTGGTTTTAAACCATCTTTGAGCCAAGATTGGCATTGTCCAAAAACATTTGTTTTCCATTCTTTATGAGCATTAACATACGTTTCAATTTGAGCTTGCATTCTATCTAATGGCAAATACCAATTCTTGGTTTCTTTCATGATTGGTTTTGAGCCAGATAGGGTAGAGTGAGGGTTTTTTAGCTCTGTCGGAGATAAGGTAGTGCCACACTTTTCACATTGGTCTCCGTAAGCATTGGGATTGGAACATTTGGGGCATTCCCCTACAATATACCTATCCGCTAAAAATTGTTGAGCCACTTCATCAAAATATTGCTCACTTACTACTTCATCAAAATAACCTTTTTGATGCATGGTAGTAAAAATTTCTTTGGAGGTTTGGTGGTGAGTTTGATTAGAAGTTCTTGAATAAATATCGAAAGAAATACCAAAATCTTCAAATGACTTTTTGATTTGCTCGTAATAAAAATCTACTACTTCTTGAGGTGTTTTTCCTTCTTTTTTTGCTTTAACAGTAATAGGAACACCGTGCTCGTCTGTGCCGCTAATAAATGCAACATCAGCACCTTTGGAACGTAAATATCGAGCATAAATATCGGCAGGAATATAACAACCCGCCAAATGTCCTATATGAATGGGGCCGTTGGCATATATTAAAGCGGCTGTCAGGGTATATCTCTGAGGCTTTTCAATCATGTTGATTAAATTTAAGTTACTAAAATGTACACAAAGTTAATTTATTAAATGATTAAAATCGGATAAAATTTTTTAAAATGAAACAACATTTAATTTAGATTAAAATGTTTAGGCAGATTCCAACCATTTTTAGTAAAATTGGATATGTATAAATGTACAATTTAAACCCAAAAATAAAATGAAAACAAAACTGCTTATTCTTACATTTTTATCGCTTGCATTTTTTTCTTGTACCAAACAAGAAATTGTCACTCCCGAAAATTATACCAAAACCATTAAACTTAAAAAAGGGGATGTTTATTATTATACAGAGCCAATTTTATCTTCTCCTGGTTCGACTGGTTTAAATTGGTTGGTACTAATAAAACCAGACTCTAAAATTGTAAAAATGGATGAGGGAGAAACCTTAATTAATACTCAACCTACGAGTTATTGGGGGACACAGATTTGGAAAATTGAAGCGGTTGGTGTTGGAAATACCAAAGCCCGGGTTGTTTTCACGAGGACTCCAAGCTCAACGGATAGCTACGGGGAAGGACTTCTGGATATTACTGTGACAGAGAAGTAAAAAGAGAGGTGAAAACAGAAGCTGCCTTTAATGGGCAGCTTCAATCTGATTTCAATATTATTGTTGCTTTTTATTGAAAGAATAAAATAAGATACCAATCCCCAATAAGACAGCAGGAATACTCAATAATTGCCCCATATTCAAGAACATTTTATCTTCGAATGCCTCCTGATTTTCTTTGATAAATTCATACAAAAATCTTAGCCCAAATACCCAAACTAAAAATATTCCCAAAATTAATCCTTGAGGGGTAGAAGATTTGTATTTGTCCCAAATCTTATAGAGTAATACAAACAAAATCAAGCAAGAGAGAGCTTCATACAACTGGGCAGGATGTCTGGCAAAAGATTCGGGGGTCATTACTAAGTTTCCGTCTAATCCCATGCTAAAATTATTGAATCGAAAAGCCCACGGAGCTGTACTTTCTTTGCCGACAATTTCGTGGTTCATTAAATTACCAGTTCGGATAAAAAATCCTGCAAGTGCCACCGTGATAACAATTCTATCTGCTACCCATAAAAAAGATTGGTCTTTATGCGTTTTTGAATAAAGAAAAAGAGCCGTAATAATTCCAACCAATGCTCCGTGGCTTGCTAATCCCGAATAAGGAGGCGTAATCATGTCAATGAAAAACTTTCCCGGATTCTTGAGTAAGGAATCAAACTCATAAAAAAAATAGTGTCCAAATCTTGCTCCTAATACCGTTGCCACTATCATGACAAATAAAAGTGTATCTAAATCCTTTTCGGATTTGCCCTCAACTTTAAAAATTTTTGACATGATTTTATGCCCAAACAAAAAGCCTGATGCAAATAATAACCCATACCATCTTAATTCGAATCCTCCCAATTTGAATATAATTGGACTAACATTCCATGGAATTTCTAAAAATATCATTTTCTTTCTGTTTTGAAATTTCCTCAAAAATAGAAGTTTTATCTGATAGAATATTTAATTTTGTAAGAGTTTATTAAAAAATAATCGCTTTTTCGAGCTTTTGTTCGATTTGTATCATTATAAAATTATAATTGAATGAAAATTAATGTAGGAATTATCGGCGGAGCCGGATATACTGGAGGAGAATTACTCAGGGTTTTGTTGAATCACCCAGAGGTAAGTATTTTATTTGTCAATTCAAAAAGTCAATCTGGTAAACCTATTTATTCGACACATACAGATTTGATAGGAGAGTCGGAAATGTGTTTTACGGATGAATTACCTTTTGAATCTGTTGATGTGATTTTTTTATGTTCGGGTCATAATGAATCAAAGAAGTTTTTAAACGAAAACAAAATACCAGCTACGCTCAAAATTATTGATTTGAGTACGGATTACAGAGATGAGAGCGAGGGATTCGTTTATGGCTTGCCCGAACTTCAAAAAGAAAAAATCAAAAATGCCGTTAAAATTGCCAATCCAGGATGTTTTGCGACAAGTATAGAGCTTGCTTTATTGCCATTGGCAAATGGACAATTATTAAAAGATGATATTCACATAAGTGCTGTAACGGGGAGTACTGGGGCGGGACAATCGCTATCTGCTACCACTCATTTTAGTTGGAGAAATAATAATATTTCTATTTATAAAGCATTTACTCATCAGCATTTGAAAGAAATAGGACAGAGTTTAAAATCGCTCCAAAACGACTTTGAGCATGATGTAAATTTTGTTCCTTATCGTGGCAATTTTAGTAGGGGGATAATGGCGAATGTTTATACTAAATTTGACGGAACGTTGGAGGAAGCTGTGGCATTGTACAAAGAGTATTATAAAAATCATCCATTCACTGTTATCAGCGAGCAAAAAGAAATAGATTTGAAACAAGTCGTGAATACCAACAAATGTTTGATACATCTCGAGAAACATGGCAAAAATTTGTTGATTTCGAGTATTATTGATAATTTATTGAAAGGGGCATCTGGTCAGGCTGTTCAGAATTTGAATCTTATCTTCGGATTAGATGAAAAAACTGGATTGAATCTGAAGTCCATTGGATTTTAATACTCCTCTAACTGATTCTACTCCAGTTAGTCTCACTTGACTTAAGAGAGTCTATGTGTTGTTTAATTGGAGTATTTTCAGTGCTGCTTAATTCTGGGTCGTTTTCTAAAATTTCTAATGCAGATTCTCTAGCATATTTGAGAATTTCTCCATCTTTTGCTAAATCAGCTACTTTCAAATCCAACATGCCACTTTGCTGGGTTCCTGCCATGTCACCAGGGCCTCGAAGTGACAAATCTACTTCAGAAATCTCAAAACCATTATTTGTTCTGACCATTGTATCGATGCGTATGCGAGTATCTTTGCTCAACTGATAATCTGTCATCAGAATACAATAGGATTGTTCTGCTCCTCGTCCGACACGCCCTCGCAATTGGTGTAGCTGAGATAAGCCGAATCTATTCGCATTTTCAATAAGCATCACACTAGCGTTAGGAACATCTACACCAACCTCGATAACCGTAGTAGCTACTAATATTTGGGTTTCTTTATTCTTAAAACGTTGCATTTCATAATCTTTTTCTTTCCAACCCATTTTTCCATGGATAATACTTAAAGCATATTCTGGAAATGCTCTTGCTATACTTTCATACCCGTCCATCAGATTTTTTAAATTTAAGGTTTCATTTTCTTCAATGAGAGGGTACACCACATATATTTGTCTTCCCTTTAGAATTTCATTTCGCATAAACTCAAAAACCCTTAATCGGTCAGAGTCGTATTTATGGATAGTCTGAATAGGTTTTCTACCTTTGGGTAATTCATCGATGATTGAAATGTCCAAGTCTCCGTATAAGGTCATTGCTAATGTTCGGGGAATGGGGGTGGCAGTCATCACCAAAATATGAGGCCTGAAGTTTTGATTCTTATCCCATAGTTTTGCCCTTTGTGCAACACCGAATCTGTGTTGTTCGTCAATGACACAAAGCCCTAAGTTTTTGAATTGAACGTGGTCTTCCAACAAAGCATGTGTGCCTACAATAATCTTTATGCTTCCATCAAGTAAGCCTTCATCAATAGCTCGACGTGCCTTTTTCCCCACAGAGCCTGTTAATTCTGCAATTTTGACACCCATGAGGTCGGCATATTTTTTCAATCCGTTGAAATGTTGATCTGAAAGTATTTCGGTAGGAGCCATCAGACAAGCCTGAGCATCATTATCGATTGCTAATAGCATTGAAATAAAAGCAACAATTGTCTTACCGCTACCTACATCGCCTTGCAGAAGTCTGTTCATTTGTTTTCCAGATTTCATATCATTGAATACTTCACGGATTACTTTTTTTTGGGCGTTTGTTAGGTCGAAAGGTAAATGTTCATTATAAAAAATACTAAGAAGCTGTGTTTTGTCAAATATTTGACCAGCATAATCTACTTTTCGTATGAGTTTTTGTTTGATTAATCTTAATTGATTATAGAATAACTCTTCAAATTTAAGCCTTCTTTGGGCTTGTTTTAGTGAGTTTTGATTAATAGGCAAATGAATATGATAAATTGCCTCTTGTTTGGATATTAGCCTAAACTTTGAGGTCAGTACTAGGGGTAATGTTTCTTTGATGTTTCCCAATGAAACCTCTAAAACATTTTTCATCCATTTGCTGATTTGTTTGCTATCTATATACCGTTTTCTTAATTTTTCGGTTAATGGATATACAGCCTGAAAATAGCCTCCTTTGTCATTTTCGGCATTTAAGGTTTCCATTTCTGGATGTGTCATTTGCCATTTATTTCCAAACAATGTAGGCTTTCCATAAACAACGTAATCGCCTTGCAAACGAAGGTTCTTTTCAATCCAATTAATTCCTTGAAACCATGTCAGTTCAAGATATCCTGTCCCATCTGTAAAAACTCCGATAAGTCGCATTTTATGGCCTTCTCCCACTTTTTCCCAAGAGCGAAGTCTTCCTTTAATTTGGACGGCGGTCATATTTTCGGTGATATCACAAATGTTGTGAAACTGCGTTCTGTCTTCGTGCCTGAAAGGGTAATATTCAATTAAATCTCCAAATGTAAAAATCGACAGCTCTTTGTTGAGCAGTTCGGCTTTTTGAGGACCTACCCCTTTTAGAAATTCAATTTTAGTGTCAAAAAATGATATTTTTCGTTCGTTCATGTTGGACTCGTCTCGCTGAAGAATAAAATTGCAATATTTTTTTTGAATATAAAAAAAATATATCTATTTTTGCACTCTCAAACAATATGGAGGTTGTAGCTCAGTCGGTTAGAGTATCGGTTTGTGGATCCGAGGGTCGTGGGTTCGAACCCCATCTACCTCCCTTCAAAAATCTCACTGAAAAGTGAGATTTTTATTACAACAAAAAAGACCGTCTTCAAGGCGGTCTTTTTTGTTGTTAAGCAATCCAACTGAATTTGTACTCTAAATTTGGCACTTTGGTTCGCTCTGCAACTCTTCTTAATCTTGCCGGTAAAGCCACTAAATAATCTCGTGCTTTTTCTCCTGCATCGTTGAGGTTTTGAATATTTTCTATCTTCCAATCTTTCAACAACGATTCTAAAATATCAATATAATCATAGGTCGTATAAACTCCTAATCTTTGAGCAGCATCTGAAAAGTGAGCGAAAGTTTGTCCCATTTTAACACCCGTTTCTCTTAAGAAATGAGCAGGCATCACAATTTTTTGTTTCATCATGTACTCAAATGCAAGCATCATTTCAGAAGGGTCAACCTCAAAAATGTGGCTGATAAAAGTTTTGTAGGCTTTTGCATGTCGCATTTCATCGGCAGCAATCACACCACACATTTTAGCCAAAGGAGTATTGCCATAATCTTTGGCGAGTTTTGCGGTATTTCGGTGCGATAAATTTGTTGCTAATTCTTGGAAAGAAGTATAAACAAAGTTTTTATAAGGGTCTCTCCCAGTGCCAATATCAAAACCATCAGCAATTAAATATTGGGTAGAAGTTTCCATTTCTCGCATATTTACCCTACCCGATAAATAAAGAAATTTGTTCAATAAATCCCCGTGACGGTTTTCTTCTGCAGTCCATGCACGAACCCACTTTGCCCATCCGTTTGGAGCATCAAGCTGATCAACACCAACTACATCCATAAGCCAAGATTCATAAGTTGGTAAAGCTTCTTCTGTAATAGTATCTCCAATTAATACAGCAATGTAGTCATAAGGCAAATCTTTGGCAGTTTCTTGTAATTCTCTGATTTGAACAAGAAAATCATCTTTGGTAGAATCCGGCAAAAAGTCGGTTGGCTGCCAATTGGTATCGATGGGTTTTAGGAATTCATCGACAAAATAATCAATCTTTTGTCCGACGAAGTTCATCACCTCTAATCTTACGTTGGATAATTCCATGGGTATAATTTATAAAATTTATAATAATAAGAACCAACAAATAATAATCAGATTTCAAAGCCTTTTGATGAGAAAATCTAATTTATCTGCAAATTACATGTATTTTGCCTATTTTTGCAGAAAAAATAAAATTAATTTGTGAAAAAAGCATTAGATTATTTTCTTGGAGCGTTGTATATGCTCTATTTTGGAGCCCTTTTGGTTATCTTTCATGTATTACAGATAATTGCGTATCATACTTTTGGTCGTAAGGCTCAGCAACAAGTTGTGTTCGTATTGAATGGACTGATTGTTTTAGGATGGTATATAACAGGGACAAGAGTGAGATTTTTTTCGGAAGTAAAATTGCCAATGAATCGACCGCTTATATTTGTTTCAAATCACCAAAGTACTTTTGATATACCTGGGATTTATTGGTTTTTGCGAAGATATCAACCAGTTTTTGTGTCTAAAATTGAATTAGCAAAGGGAATACCTAGTATTTCTTATAATTTACAAAAAAGTGGTGCTGCATTGATTGATAGAAAAGATGGCAAACAAGCTATTAGCGAGATACTAAAATTGAGTAAATTTATCCAAGAAAATAATTATTCAGCAGTGATTTTTCCCGAAGGAACACGGTCACGTACGGGAGAATTAAAGCCTTTTGCCGCTGGAGGGCTGAATGCTTTGATGAAAAAAGCCCCCGACGCTTTGATTGTCCCTTTGGTGATAAAGGGAAATAATCTCTTTGACCCCAATCGAGGTTTATTTCCGCTCACCTCCTTCTCAAATGTATCATGGACGGTCTTAGAGCCTATTGAGCCAAAAGGAAAAACCGCAGATGAAATTACTCAAATGACACAAAAAATGATTCAAGAGCGATTGGATGAAGCCAAATAAATGACATCCGATGAGACAAAGAAGCCTTCCAGAAAGTACTGATACATTTGTCAGTATTTCTTGGAAGGCTTCTATTTTTATTTAGGGAGATAAACCCCCAAGAATCGAATCAGAAACTTAGTTTCTTTCAGGACGTAAGCTACGAACTGTTTTACCAGCTTGCCACATCTCAGACTCACGAAGTTCAGCTAATTCAATTTCTAATTTTTCACGATAATCTGGCTCCGAGTTACGAGAAATTGATTGAGCTGCTTCTTTTTGAGTTTTTACGCTGTTATACAATTTCTTGAAAACAGGCTTGGTCGCATCGTGGAATGGTTTCCACCAATCCAAAGCACCACGTTGAGCTGTTGTTGAGCAATTTGCATACATCCAATCCATACCATTTTCAGCAACTAATGGCATTAAAGATTGCGTTAGTTCTTCTACTGTTTCGTTGAACGCCTCAGATGGAGAGTGTCCATTTTCACGTAATACTTCATATTGAGCAGCAAAAATACCTTGGATAGCACCCATTAATGTACCACGCTCACCAGTTAAATCTGAAGTAACTTCACGGTAGAAGTCAGTTTCAAACAAATAGCCCGAACCAACACCGATACCCATAGCGATGGCAGTTTCACGTGCGTGACCAGAAGCATCTTGATGCACAGCGAAACTAGAGTTTAGTCCTTTTCCTTCTACAAATAAACGACGAAGAGAAGTACCCGAACCTTTAGGAGCCACAAGAACAACATCAACGGTTTTAGGAGGCTTGATACCTGTTTTCTTGCTATATGTTACTCCGAAACCATGAGAGAAATATAATGTTTTACCTTTTCTAAGGTGTTTTTTCACAGTTGGCCAAAGAGCGATTTGAGCCGCATCCGACAATAAGAAACAAATGATTGTTCCTTTTTGCAAAGCTTCTTCGATGTTGAAAAGCGTTTTTCCCGGTACCCAACCATCAGCAACAGCTTTATCAAATGTTTTTCCCGGGCGTTGTCCAACGATTACATTAAATCCATTGTCACGCATGTTCATCGCTTGACCGGGTCCTTGCACGCCATAACCTATGACAGCGATAGTTTGGTTTTTCAAGAATTCTCTTGCTTTTTCGAGAGGATACTCTTCGCGGGTTACAACTTCTTCTTCAACACCGCCGAAATTTAATTTTGCCATTTTATTAAATATTTGTTTTGGTTTAATGCAATTATAATAAAATTATAATTGGTACTTGAAAAATACAATTTTTATAAAAAAAAGAGTAAAAAATTGATTTTGCATCGCAAATTTACAAATAATACTCCCATTCTGTTATTTCTTCGGGAAGATATTCTATTAAACCTTTCGGAGTTTTGCCGACAGCCACCCTTCCTGACCGCACAAACTCAATAATTCCGTGAGGCTTGATGTATCTGAAAAAGTCAAAAATCTCATTTTCTGTACCAGTTTTTTCGATAACCACATAATCCAGCCCCCAATAAACTACCCAAGCTTTATAGACTTTATTGATGGTTTCGACATCTACGGATTTGCCGTTCAAGGGTGTAGAAATTTTAAAAAGAGCTATTTCATTATACACAATGTCTTCATTCAAATAGCCAAAAACCGCTAATACCTCAATGATTTTACGAATTTGACGTACTAACTTTTCAACTTCTTCTCGTTTTTCATGTTTAATAACTATAGTAAACCTAGAAACACCCTTTCGCTCGGTTTCGGATACTGTTAGGGATTCTATATTAATTCGTCTTCTGGTAAAGATAATTGTAATCTTATTGAGTAAGCCGATGTTGTTTTCGGTAAATACACAAATGGTATATGTTGTCATTGAAAATCTCGGTTAATTGTCAAAATCAAAAAATATATTTAGTATAAATTGCTACATAATCATATATCCTCCCGGAAATCTTAAGTGATTTGCCATTGGGAATAATATCGATATTACAAATATGCTTAAGCATAAATAATACAATTCTTTTTTTGTAAAATAATGCTTGCTTTGAAGCAAACAAATAAATAAAAAGACCAACGCATACGAAAACCCTCTGTTTCCATCATGTGCAAAAAAAGCAACAATGATGGATGCGGCACTTGCAATGATTAAAAGTAGGGTTTCTTTGTAATGTTTTAGCAATAATAGGTTTACAAAAGTTAATAGAAACATACCCACAAACCCCTCAAATCCAGACCAAAGTCTAAACCCTTGGTATTTTATATTTTCGTAAACGGTACTTGAGAATTCTTGGTAATAATTTGTTTCTTGAGGCAATGAATATAAATTCTTCAGGACAATTCGTCCGATAAAATAGCCAAAAACCGCAGAAAAAACCACTAGTAAAGTTTTTGGATAAATAATTTTTGAAACCTCATTTTTGCGATTTTCGACAAATACCCACCAAGCATAGACAAAAAAAACATTGGCGACAGCCCGTTCATCTACCCAAAAGGCTAATGTCAAGAAAATAAAAATAGCCAAAGAATTACGAAAATAAATACTTAAAAATAAAAATAAATAAGCGAAAAAATCGCCATATCCCGTAACATCCCACAGAAACGCATTGCCAGCATAAATACTTACAAAAGTAAGCATAAAGTAAAATGTCGAACATTTACTCTCTGTAATTTGATAAACTAACTTCGTAACCACCGACAAGTAAACGATTCCAAGAATCCATTGTATGACATAAATAAATGGACCAACGGTATGGAAAGGGGATATTTTTGCTAATATTGGCAGAAATAATCGATAAACCAACTTGTGTTCGTGCGAAAAAGTATCGAACCTATTTTCGGTAAATACACCAAACAAGCTCTGGGTTCTCTCTTTAATTACCACAAAAGATTCATACTCCTGTGACGAAAAAAGGTAATTTTTGAAGAAATTAATCAAAAACAAAAATGAACCAGGAGCTAAAACAAACTGACTTATCAAAAACAAAACAATAGAAGAAAAAATAATTTTAAACTTCCAATGTTTTGTTTGAAGATAAATATTGGTTTGACTCTCTATGTATTGATAAATATATTCTAAAGTCATGAATACAAAAGGTTATTCCAAACGAATTTCGCTTACACTTGTACCAGCCGGTACCATTGGGAAAACATTTTCTTCTTTTTCCACAATTACTTCTAGTAGATAAGCCTTTGTTGACTGCAACAAGGTTTCTAAAGAATCACTTAAAGTCTCTCTCGACGAACAAGTATGCCCTTCAATGCCAAATCCCTTCGCAATAGTAATGAAATCTGGATTTTTTAATTCTACAAAAGAATAGCGGTTGTCAAAAAACAATTGCTGCCACTGACGAACCATTCCAAGGAAATTATTATTCAAAATGATTAACTTTACAGGAAGACCACTTTGTGCGATTGTTCCTAATTCTTGAATAGTCATTTGAAAACAACCATCGCCAATAATTCCCACCACTTCTCTGTCTGGAGCACCCACTTTGGCACCAAAAGCAGCCGGAATAGCAAACCCCATTGTTCCTAATCCTCCAGATGCAATAAATGAATTTGGATTTTTAAACTGATAATAACGAGCCGAAACCATTTGGTGTTGACCAACATCTACTACGATACAAGCCTCTCCATTGGTTTTATCTGAAAGCATCGCAACCACTTCTGCCATTTTTATTTTGCCATCGGGTTGCAGATCCCTTTGTGTTACTTTTTCGTGTTCGATAGCATCGAGTTTTCTAAATTCGTTTTTCCAAGCGGTATAATCGCCTTTTTTTACCAAAGGTAAAAGAAGTTTCAAAGCTTCCTTGGCGTCACCAATAACTGGAGCCTCCGCTTTTTTAATTTTATCAACCTCTGATGGGTCTATTTCTATGTGAACAATTTTAGCGTTAGGGGCGAATTTGGTTGAATCGCCCGTCACTCGGTCGTCAAAACGCATGCCTATGGCAATCAAAACATCACATTCATCTGTCATCACATTCGGAGCATACATGCCGTGCATTCCTAGCCAGCCCATATAATTAGGATGATTATTTGGCAGAGCCGAGAGTCCAAGCAAGGTACTAGCACACGGAAAATCCGTTTTTTCAACAAACGCAAGAAGCTCATTTACCGCATCTGAAATTAAAACACCATGACCAAAAATAATATAAGGTCTTTTTCCTTTATTGATGATTTCGGCAGCTTTTTCAATTTGTTCTTGCTTTGGTACAACTCTTGGGCTGTAGCTAAGCATTTTTTCTATTTTTTTATAAGAAAAAGGTTTAGTCATTTTAGCCGCCTGTGCATCTCTCGTAAAGTCAATCACCACAGGCCCTGGCTTGCCCGATTTTGCAATAAAAAAAGCCTTAGCCATGATTTCTGGAACTTCATCAGCATTCGTAATCTGATAATTCCATTTACAAACTGGCGTAGTAACCCCAATCATGTCAGTTTCTTGGAAAGCATCTGTTCCTAATAAATTTGATTTTACCTGACCCACAATACAAACCATTGGTGTACAATCAATGATTGCATCGGCAATAGGGGTAATTAGATTAGTTCCTCCTGGGCCCGAAGTGACCAAACAAACACCTGTTCGACCACTCGAACGAGCATATCCTTGAGCGGCGTGTCCAGCACCTTGCTCATGTCGAACCAAAGTATGATGAATCCGGTCAATATAATCATACAAAGCATCATAAGTTGGCATGATGGCTCCACCAGGATACCCGAAAATGTTATCAACATTTTCTGCCAAAAGACACTCCATCATTGCCTGAGCTCCCGACAAAAATACCTTAGAGTCCTTTAAAGATGGTTTTTCGGCAAATACTTCTTGTTTTGCCTCTATTTCAAGTAAATTTCCCATTATCAAATTGATTTAGGCTAACAAATTTGTTTGATTATAAATCAGTAACACAACCCTCGCTTGCTGAGCTTACTGTTTTGATATATTTTCTTAATACGCCTCTAGTAAATTCAGAAGGTATTGGCTTCCATTCTGCCCTTCTTTGAGCAAGTTCTTCATCAGAAACATGAAGTGTTAGTTTATTTTCGATGGCATCAATTGTAATTTTATCGCCATCTTTGACAAGAGCAATCGTTCCGCCTTCAAAAGCTTCGGGCGTGATATGACCCACTACAAATCCATGTGTTCCCCCCGAGAATCGCCCATCAGTAATCATAGCTACACTATTACCTAATCCAGCACCCATGACAGCAGAAGTCGGTTTCAACATTTCTGGCATTCCGGGGCCACCCTTAGGGCCTTCATTTCTGATTACAATAACATTTCCAGGCTTAATTTCGCCCTTTTCTAATAATTCGATTAATTCCTCTTCTTTTTCACAAACTTTGGCAGTTCCTTCGAATTTTTCTCCTTCTTTTCCAGTGATTTTAGCCACAGAGCCTTTTTCTGCTAAATTTCCATAAAGAATTTGTAAGTGACCACTTGCTTTTATTGGGGTTTCCAAAGGAACGATGATTTTTTGAGTATCGAAATTCAAGTCAGGAACATCTTCCAAATTCTCTGCAATTGTTTTTCCAGTGATGGTCATACAATCACCATGGATTAGCCCTTTTTTCATTAAATATTTCATCAAAGCTTGTACCCCTCCAATTTCAAGCATGTCTTCCATGTAATATTTACCCGAAGGCTTCAAGTCACCAATTAAAGGTGTTCTGTCTGAAATTGCCTGAACATCATCTAATGTGAAATGAACGCCAGCAGAACTTGCAATAGCAAGATAATGCAGTACAGCATTTGTTGACCCTCCCATAGACATAACGATAGTCATGGCGTTTTCAAATGCTTTTCGGGTCATGATATCTCTTGGGCATATATTTTTCTCCAATAGATTTTTCATGGCTGCACCAATTGCCAAACACTCTGCTTTTTTTCCTTCGTGTGTTGCAGGATAGCTCGATGAGTTTGGAAGCGTTAAGCCCATTGCTTCCATAGAAGAAGCCATGGTATTGGCAGTGTACATGCCACCGCAAGCACCTGCTCCGGGAATGGCATTTTTAATCACCCCTTCGTAGTCTTCGTCAGAAATAGTCCCTGCAAACTTTTGCCCAAGAGCCTCGAATGCAGAAACAATATCAAGTTTTTTGCCTTTGTATTGACCCGTCCGGATAGTTCCTCCATACACAAGCATGCCAGGTCTGTTAAGTCTTGCCAAGGCAATCATTGCTCCAGGCATATTTTTATCACATCCCACCACCGCAATCACACCATCGTACCATTGAGCAGCTACAATGTCTTCAATTGAGTCTGCAATAATATCACGGCTAGGGAGCGAGTAGCTCATGCCGTTGTTTCCGTTTGTCATTCCATCAGATACACCGATGGTATGAAAAATCAGTCCTACCATTCCATTTTCCTGAACACCCTTTTTTACATGTACAGACAAGCCGTTCAAGTGCATGTTACAGGTATTTCCTTCATATCCCGTACTAGCAATCCCAATCTGGGCTTTTTGCATGTCTTCGTCAGAAAGACCAATACCATATAACATGGCTTTTGCAGCAGGATTGTGGATTTCTTGCGTGAGTGTACGGCTAAATTTATTCAGTGTTGACATGGTGAGTATGTTAAGAATTATATAGATTATAAAACGATAAAAATATTCTCCAATAGCGAATATTCGCTTAATGCGAAGTTAATTATTTACAAATATAATTTAGTTTTTTTAAAATATCCAAAGATATTGGATTAAAAAATATTAGCTCGTAAATTTACAAAAGAAAAAAAAATTTAAAATTTCCTTTTTTTAATATAAAATTTATTTTTTGTGAGTAATATTGTAGCCCTAATTTTAGAAACCAACTAAGAGTAATGAAAATTTACAAGACACAGCAAGGATTTGTAATCGAACATAAAAATCAATATTATATTTCAAGGCATATTGACTGGGATTATTTCATCAATCGAGATAATTTATACCAAGAATTACAAAAAGAAACAAAGTTGCTCATTGGAGCAGCAGAATATAAGTCATTGATTGAAAATGGATTATTGCCCCCTGTTCAATCTCAAGAAGTTTGGGCTTCGGGTGTCACTTATCTAAGAAGCCGAGATGCACGTATGGAAGAATCCAAAGAAGCGGGTGGTGGAAACTTTTATGACCGGGTATATGATGCCGAAAGACCTGAACTCTTCTACAAATCTTCTCCTCATAGAGTCGTTGGCTCGGGACAGGCAGTCAGAATCAGAAAAGACTCACGTTGGAATGTTCCAGAACCAGAGCTGACTTTATTTATCAATGCAAAAGGTAAAATTGCTGGTTATACCGTAGGAAATGATATGAGCTCTCGAGACATTGAGGGGGAGAATCCTCTATATTTGCCTCAAGCCAAAACGTATGACAAAAGTGCGGCGATTGGGCCATGTATTGCTGTATTTGAGAAGCCCATTTCTCCCGAAACATGGATAAATATTCAGATAAGTAGAGAGGGAAATATTGTATTTGAAGACTCAATTCAGATTAATCGGATGAAAAGGTCACATCAGGAGCTGGTTTCCTATCTATTCAGAGAGCTGACTTTTCCAAATGGTTGCTTTTTAATGACGGGTACAGGGATTGTACCTGGAGATGATTTTACTTTGATAGAAAAGGACGAAATCCGAATTACGATTGATGGGATAGGTACTTTATCAAATTTAGTCGAAATAAAAAAATAAAAAGATGAACCTAACCGGAAGAAATATTATAGGGTTTGAGACATTTTCAGAAGGAAATGTTGCGATTCAAGCTATTAATCCTGCTTCAGGAGCTACATTAGCCCCCTTATATTATCAAGCAACTATTGATGAACTTCAATATGCTGTGGAGAAAGCGATGAAAGCATTTCAGATTTTTAGAAAAAAGTCTGGAAGAGAAAAAGCTGCATTTCTCGAAGATATTGCCAATGAAATTGAAAATCTTGGGGATTTACTCATAGAACGATATATCAGCGAATCGGGCCTTCCCCAAGGAAGGGCAATCGGAGAGAGGGGACGAACAACCGCTCAACTTAGGCTTTTTGCTCAATTATTAAAAGAAGGGTCGTGGGTAAATGCCAGAATTGATAAAGCTCTACCAGAAAGGCAACCTGCTCCTCGTCCTGATTTACGCTCGATTGAAAAACCTTTGGGTGTGGTTGGAATATTTGGGGCAAGTAATTTTCCTTTGGCATTTTCTGTTGCGGGGGGAGATACTGCCTCTGCATTGGCAGCGGGTTGCCCGGTTATTTTCAAAGCACATCCTGCTCATTTGGGTACTTCCGAATTGGTTGGGAAAGCCATTCAAAAAGCAGCTGCGGCAACAAATATGCCAGATGGGGTATTTTCATTATTGTTTGATGCCGGACATGACATTGGAACAGCCCTCGTGCAGCATCCTGATATTAAGGCTATTGGGTTCACGGGGTCGTTTAAGGGAGGGAAAGCTTTGTTCAATCTTGCTATGAATAGAAAAGAGCCTATTCCTGTATATGCCGAAATGGGTAGTGTGAACCCTGTATTTGTTTTACCCGATATCGCAGAAAAAAAATATTCAGAAATTGCTCAACAATATCTTGCATCGGTTGCTTTGGGAGTAGGGCAGTTTTGTACAAATCCTGGGATGTTGGTGGTACAGAAAAATGATTCTTTTGTGAAAACCTTGGAGGAGTTGAGTACTGATTTACAAGGGGGGACAATGCTTACGGGGGGAATCTTTGAAAATTATACCAAGGGGGTTCAACAATCAAAGCAATATGCATCGGTGATAGGGATTGGGAAGAAACCTATTTCATTAAATAGTGTTGAGCCTATAATATTTAAGACAACAGCAATAGACTTAGCTGCGAATCCACACCTTGGAGAGGAAATATTTGGACCTACTAGCTTGGTGGTAGAGGTCGAGTCGAAAGAACAAATGATGACATTTGCCGAATCTTTGGAAGGACATTTAACTGCTACTGTGCATGGTACTGAAAAAGATTTTGAAGAATACGAAAGTTTATTGACAATTCTCGAACAAAAAGTAGGTAGAATTTTACTAAATGGTTTCCCGACTGGCGTAGAGGTTTCGCACGCAATGGTTCATGGTGGACCATTCCCAGCAACAACAGATGCCAGAAGTACTTCGGTAGGGACAATGGCAATTACTAGATTTACTAGACCGATATGCTATCAAAATTTTCCTGATAATTTACTTCCAGATGAGCTAAAAAGCTCGAATCCTCTGAATATTTGGAGGTTGGTAGATGGAAATTTTGAAAAATAATAAAGAGGCTGTCGATTAAAAGACAGCCTCTTTTGCTTATTTAACCAATACAAATTCTTTGGCTTGGCTTTTATTTCCTGCCAAATCAAACCCTTGTACACAGACTTTTTGGGGAAGGTCTTCCGCTGCAATATTCATAGAAATTCGTGAAAAATCTGTATAATCTTGTTCATTCTGACAATCACAGTTTTTACATACTTTCCATTGGTATCGCACCAATTCTGGATATAGAAAAATAGGTTCAATGGAATAGCCACCATCAGAACTTCTTGTTTGTGATAATTTAATCAGTGAGGCGTCGGGTGAGGTAAAATCTAGTTTAAATGTAAGGTGTTTGGCTTGTTCGATATTATTATTTTGAACAACACTGATAACATAGAAACCCTCAGTTTTTGGAAATTCAACAGAAACAGAGTCCGATGTGATAGGTATAAATGAATTGGATGCAGATTTATCAAAGTCTTCAAATTTATCAATCCTATATTTCGTATTCGGAAAATTATCCACCACTAGTTGAAGAGAATTTTTTTGGATATGGGCTAAATCAAAGTTTCTTATATTATTGGATAAACTGACGTTAAAAGAAGTTGGTTTTTCCAAAGAACACGATTCCAAATGAAGGTCAAATAATCCTTTCTTATTGAAACATTGTTTCAATGATGTGACATCAAGGACATAATTTATATTGGGTAGGGTAGAGGGGATTTTATTTTGGGTAAATTCACAAGGAGCTCCCAATTCGCAATTTCCAACGCCATCGCTTGTGGTTGTATTGATTAATCCCCAAATGCCTCTTTGAAGCGATGAAAATACAGGAGAGCCAGAGCTACCAGAGGAAATGTTTTTCATGTTGTTCGAATATAAATCAAACCATAGCCAAATAAATTCTGCAACATTATGTTTTTGTCCTTGAATTCCAGTGCTGACTCTTAGGGTACTTGGATTAAATGCTAATGGATATCCGTATGTAAAAATTTTATCACCCTGAGCCGGAATAGCATCTGCTATCGGGATAGGACTTAATCCGGCATTAATTAACTCCCTATTGGTATGATTTAATTCGACTATCGCCAAGTCCGTTCCTTTCATTGTTGAATAGACAATCCTTTTACAAGAAAAACGTAGATAATTATTTTCTTGAATGTCTGCCAGTTTTTTGAAGGTAATAGTTGCTTCGATTGGCTGACTGGTATAAATGGGGTTGTCTTCAAAATTATAGTTGACACAATGTCCGTTTGTAATGACATACGCCGGGGCATCTAAATTTAGGTTTGGTGTTTGAATAAAGGTGGCTGTACAAGTCATGGGTCCATCAAATTGCCCAATTGAGTAAAGCTGTTTGTCGAAATTCTTGAGATTACTAACAACTAATCCATCTTTGTTGGGAATAAATTCTACATCTTTATTGCATGAGGCTATTAGAATGTTTAGTAAAGAAAATAATACTATAAATTGTTTCATGGAAATACTTTTGGGTTAAGTTATATGAAACATAGACCCCAAAAGTAGTCGATTAGTTGTATTGACAAGGGATATTATTCAAGATTTTTAGTGTCAAAAACGCTCTATTTCCAGTCGATTTTATTATTTTTGATGC
>CAYUFZ010000011.1:0-29105 GCA_964444025.1 uncultured Emticicia sp. | reverse complement strand
TTAACGATTTTTGCCCATAATAATCTCCCAGCACGCATTTTTGCAATTTCCATAAAGTGATTCATACCAATTGCCCAGAAAAACGATAATCTTGGAGCAAAAGAATCAATATCCATTCCGGCGGCAATACCAGTACGAATATATTCTAGTCCATCTGCCAAAGTATATGCCAACTCTATATGAGCCGGAGCTCCCGCCTCATGAATATGATACCCAGATATAGAAATAGAATTGAATTTAGGCATATTCTTGGAAGTATAGGCAAAAATATCCCCCACAATCCGCATCGAAAATTCAGGAGGATAAATATACGTATTACGAACCATGAACTCCTTCAAAATATCGTTCTGAATCGTTCCCGATAATTTGTCAGGCGAAACCCCTTGTTCTTCTGCCGCAACGATATAAAAAGCTAAAATCGGTAATACTGCCCCATTCATCGTCATCGAAACCGACATAATATCCAAGGGAATTTGGTCGAAAAGTATTTTCATATCCTCTACCGTATCAATCGCCACTCCAGCTTTGCCAACATCTCCGGTTACTCTCGGATGATCAGAATCGTAGCCTCTGTGTGTAGCCAAATCAAAAGCGACCGATAAGCCTTTCTGACCTGCTGACAAGTTTCTTCGATAAAAAGCATTCGACTCCTCAGCAGTAGAAAATCCAGCATATTGCCTGACTGTCCAAGGTTGCAAAACATACATCGTACTATAAGGTCCCCTCAAAAATGGAGGAATTCCAGCAGAAAACGACAAGTGTTCGGCAGATTTAATATCTTCGGCACAAAATCGCTCTTTCAAAGAGATTCCTTCGGCCGTTCGAAAAGTTGAGTTACTTTCTATTTTAGTTTTGTTGAGATTTTCTTTTGAAAAATCGAGAGTTGAAAAATCAGGCTTCATACAGAACGTATTAAATTGCAGGTAGCAAATTTACCCAAGAAATTAGTTTAGTCTAATTTTTTCTTGCTAAATTAAAATAGAAAAATACCCGATAAGGATATAAAAGCTATTCTTTGGTTTGTATAAACTTTTGTTTTTGCCCAAAGTATAATCCAATAATTACCAATGCAGTACCTAAAAAAGTATGATACGAAAGTGGCTCATCTAAAATGAAATAAGCATAGGCAAATCCGAATATTGGGCATAAAAATAAGAAAAAAGAAGCTTTCACGGGGTCATTTTTGAGTAAAAATAGCCATAAATTAACTGCAATGATAGAAACGGGTACAACTAACCAAGCCACAGAATAATAAAATTTTGCATCAAAAATATTTGGTTTTTCGTGCAAGAAAAATGTCAAAGGCAGCATCAATAATCCCCCCAACAACACCTGCCAGCCATTCACAGATGTGCGAGACAATTTCCATTCGATTCCTGAATAATAAATCGTACCAATCGAATAGAATAACATACATAAAAAAATATAAAACAAACCCAAAGGCGAAGCATAACTATTTTGAATGAGCGGATAACAAGCAAGAGCCACCCCGATAATTCCCAAGATTACAGCAAACCATTCGTTGAATTTCACTTTTCTTCCCAAATACAATGCCGAAAAAACACTGATGAGCAATGGATTCGTTGCCGTCGAAAGACTACCGATACCCGCCGCAACCTCCTTAATACCCAATACAAAAAAACTCAGATACAAAGTAACATTGAAAAAGCCAAAAATAGTCAGTTGTTTCCATTCTTTCCCACTCGGCAACCTATCTTTTTGAATAAAAAAAGCATAAGCCAACATACAAAACCCAGCCACTAAAAAGCGAAATTGAAATAAAACCAAGGGTTCGACGGATTGTATGCCAATTTTGGCAGCAGCAGAAGCCGATGCCCATAAAGCTGCAAATAAAATGCCTGAAAGGATAATTTTTGGTTTCAATTGATTTTTAGTTTTTTATTAATTGATGAGCATTTTTTGTGGTTTGCTCGATGACTTCCATTTTCGAGATATTTTTGAGGGCAGCGATTCGTTCTGCCACCAACTCAATAAATGCCACTTCGTTTCTCTTTCCACGATGTGGCACTGGAGCTAAATAAGGAGCATCTGTTTCTAAAACTATATTTTCTAATCCAATATACGGAAGTACCTGCTCCATTCCTCCATTTTTAAAAGTCGCTACACCTCCAATTCCCAATACAAACCCAAGCTCAATAATAGCTTTTGCCTCGTTCAGATTCCCCGAAAAACAATGAAAAATACCTTTTAATTCAGACCAATTGAAAAAACGAATCAATTCGATGCACTTTTGTATCGCATTATTTGTATTATCTTTCGAGTTTCGAGCATGAATACATATCGGTAAGTCGTATTTTTTAGCCAACTCCAATTGTTTCAAAAAAGCCGTTTCTTGAGCCTTCGAGTGCGTTAAATCCCAATAATAATCTATGCCTATCTCTCCAATCATCAGAAAATTTCGTTGCTCCAACCATTGTTCAACAATTTGAAGCTCTTCCTCGAAATTTTCTCCCACATAACAAGGATGCAAACCCATCATCGCCTGGCATTTAGGGTATTTTTCCTCAATTTTGAGCATTTTCTCGATGGTTTCATGATTACAATTGGGCATCCAGATTTCTGTTACACCAACCGCAAAAGCTTTTTCCAACATCACCTCCAAATCTTCATCAAAAGCTTCGTCGTAAATATGGGCATGTGTTTCAATCATAAACTAAACAAATTAAAATATTGGCACAAAAGTACAATCCAAAATTGAAATATCTTAACTTTGAAGTCAAAACCATTTTTTTGCTTAGCTCTGACAAGATTTTTTTATGACAATCATCGGACTCATTTCGGACACCCACTCTTTTTTGGACGAACAAGTTTTCAAATATTTTTCGGATTGTGACGAAATTTGGCATGCAGGAGACATTGGTACTATCGAAATTATCGAAAAATTGAAAAACTTTAAACCTACACGATTGGTTTACGGAAATATAGACTCCAAAGAAATTCAGTGGGAAGTACCTGAAAACCAATACTTTGAAATTGAAAATTTAAAAATATGGATGACTCATATCGGAGCAATTCCACCCTCTTACAATCCAACATTAAAAAAGCGATTAAAAGAGAATCTTCCCAATGTATTTGTCTGCGGACATTCTCATATTTTGAGGGTCATGAAAGATGAAAAACTAAATAATTTAATCTATATTAATCCCGGAGCAGCTGGAAGGGAGGGGTTTCACAAAGTTAGAACCTTGTTGAAAATGGTTTTAGACCAAGGAAAAATCATCAAAATCGAAGCGATTGAACTTGGACTAAGAGGAAAATAGTCTTTTAAAACATTTAATTATGAGAAATACACTCTTCATTGCTTTTTTCTTATTTATTGCGATTCAATCTATTTTTGGCCAATTTAGTCAAGAAAATAAAATTGAATTCGAAGAAATTGATAATTTGGAGGTGGAGAGAGAAATTATTCCACTAAAGGAAAACGGTGTACTTTTATTACAAAATTCACATAACCTCAATAATGGAAAAAATAAAATAGAATTTTATAAATACGACACCAACCTTCAACTGCTTTGGAATTTTGAATTAGAACCAGAAAAAAGGCTTCCCCTAAAAAAGTTTTTTCAAAATGACCAATATCTCTACTTATTTTTTCAAGAAGAAGACAAAGCCGATTTTGGTATCTTACGTCTCGATTTAGAAAGTGGAGACAAACATTATACCGACGGTCATTTGCTGACACAGATGTCTATCGACCATTTTGTGGTGCTTCAAAACAGGGCATTTTTGGGCGGAGAATTTAATGAAAAACCAGTCGTACTTTTGTTCAGTTTTTTCGATAAAAGCTTTAAAGTTCTTCCTGAAATACACAACAATCATCTCATAATAAATAAGTTACAGACCAACTCCGACGACAATACATTATTTTTATTATTAAAAAATGAGAAAAACTGTCGATTGCTAATCAAAAATTATTCTTATGAAGGAAAATTACTAACAAGCTATGAAATTGGCAAAAAGTCGTCGAATCCAATGTCGGGACAATTATTAAACATAGACAAAACCCATCTAGCTTTTGTAGGCAGCTATGCAGAAGCTTGTGCTTCGTATGCACTGGGCTTTTATTGGTTCGATTTACCCAAAGCAGATTCTGTCAAATACATCAATTTTGCAGAATTGAGTAATTTTTTCAGTTATTTGAATTTAAAAAAAGAAGAAAAAGTAAAAGTAAGATTGGCAGAAAAAAAGCAAAAAGGAAGGGAAATTAAACTACCCTATCACTTATTACTACATCCAATTCAGCCGGCAGAAGACGGAAATTACCTGATTGCAGAGGTATTTTTTCCAGAGTACAAAGCCCCAAACAATACCCTTTTTACGACATGGAATAATCAAAGAATCGGCAATTATTATTACAACCATTTCAGATATTCCCATGCCATTATTTGCAAATTTAGCAAAATAGGTGAATTAGTTTGGAATAATTCTGTTTCGCTAAAAAATGTCCAAAGTGATGAATTAAACCAGAAAATTCAATTGAGCCAATTTGGCGAAAAATTCATCATTGCCTACCCTAATGGAAGTGTCATCAGGACAGCCGAACTCAAACCCAATGAACGCATCAGCGATTTGAGTATGTATGACATTAAATCGAGCATAGACTCCAATAAAATTACGGATATGGAAGACCCTAATTTGCTGGCATGGTACAAACAAAGCTATTTGGTATATGGCTATCAAAAAGTAAAAACGATAAATTCATTAGAGAAACGTGTATTTTATTTATCAAAAATCAATTACCAACTCAAATAATAGTTGGCTTTTAGACTTTTACATAATTGACGAATAAATGGTTTTTCTGCCAAAAAAGCAGTAGTCGAAAGCCAATCTGATGTTGTTCCATCTTTGGCAATGATAGTCACTTGTCGGACATTTAACGACCCCAATCCTGTTCTAGGGTCAAGAATATGAGCATAACGAACACCCTCAATTTCTACCCACTGAAAAACATCACCCGAAGTTGAGATGCCACAATTTTGATAATGCTTTTTTTTCTTAAAAACCTCAATCTCCCAGCCTTTGCTGCGTGGAGGAGCCTCCCCAACGACAATATTTCCTCCTGCTTCAATCATTACTTGTGAAAAACCGTGAAGACGAAAGATTTTCAACATTTCGTCTTCTGCAAAACCTTTCCCTATCCCTCCAAAATCAATTCTCATTCCTTTCGAGAGCAATTGAACAGCATTGGTTGAAGGCGAAAAAAGAATTTTATCAAAACCCACTTTGGATTTGGCATCGGCAATTTGTTCGGAGGAAGGCAATACTTTTTGACGCTTCATTCGTCTCCAAAGCTGCGACAAAGAACCCACCGAAACATCAAATAGATAATTAGACAACAATGCCGCCTCTTTAGAATAAAGCAATATTTGCCATAAGTCATCACTAACGACATGAAATTGCCCGTCTCCAGCAGCTCTGCAAAGCCTATTGACCTCACTATCTTCTCTATAATCACTCAGACTCAAGTTAAGCGAATCCAATTTTGCAAAAGCCAAAGCGGCAACAGCCCCAACAGAAACAGAATCATTTGCATACACAGCAATTTTGAACAAAGTCCCCATTTGTTGTTTTTGAAATAAATATGCTTTCTGAGCAGAAATATTCATAGAAAAAAAGAGGAATAGCCCAATGCTAATCCCCTTTTTTAAACGCATCGATACATTCCTTTGCATCATGGATTGACAAAAATTATTTTATTTCAAATAACGAATCCGATAAATTGCTATTAGCCTCTGCTTTTTTCACGATTAATTCAAACTTCATCATGCCAAAATCTTGAGAAATCTTATGTGGTAATTTCACCCCAGAAACTTCTTTGTAATCGCCGTATTCAGAGGTAATGTCTTGCGTTCCCATCGGCGTTTCTGCCGAAACCATTTGACGAATTTTATAGCCCGAACTAACCTCATAATATTCAATCATTTTAGTACCTCCCAAATTCACCTCAATTTTATGAGCCTCGACCTCCCCTACTTTTTCTTTTCCTACGTATGCCAATTTTGCTCCAATTTCGGCATAACTTGCCTCAGGTACTATTGCTCCTTGTAAAGCGATTGTTTTTACTTTTTCAGCATCTGTAATGTCTTGGGACCCTTGCATTCCTCCCATTTGAGCCTTTGTACCATCACAAACTGTTTTGGCAACTTCACCCATTCCAGCAACAGAAATGCTTTGAATAAACTTTCCAGCAGGCTTCTTTTGCAACAATACCTCCAAAGACTGTCCTTGGATTTCGCCAGTCATATTCATAGTCAAATCCTTTATTTTGGCAATGGCATCTTTTCCACCTACGGCTTTGATGTAGCCAGACACCACCTCCTCGGCTGTTTGTGCAAAACTAAGAGATGATATCAATAACGTTGAGAACAATAAAGTAATTTTTTTCATTTGATTAAAGAGTTATGTATTAAACAAAACAAAGGTCTATAACAAAATTGAGAATACAAAAAATAAATGTTAATCGGACAAAAACAAGGATTATCTATAAAATCAAGAACATAATAGCACCTGCAAAATACCCTAAAAGAGCTAGAAGTGAGATTTTTTTGAGATACCAGACAAAATCAATCTTTTCCATGCCCATTGCGGCTACCCCTGCGGCAGAGCCAATGATTAAAATACTTCCGCCTGTACCCGCACAATAAGCCAAAAACTCCCAAATTTTATGGTCTGTCGGAAATGTTGCCAAATCATACATTCCCATACTTGCCGCTACCAAAGGCACATTATCCACAATAGAAGAAGCCAAACCAATCAATAAAATAATTATATCCTGATTTCCGATGGTATCATTCATGGTTTGAGCTAAATTTAGTAAATAATGTCCCGATTCTAAACAAGCAATTGCCAACAAAATACCCAAGAAAAACAAAATACTGCTGGCATCGATTCGTGTCAAAGCATAAGAGGCAGTAAAAGGCTTTTTCAGCTCCTCGTCTTTTTTGCTATGTAATATTTCGCCCGTTACCCAAACTAATCCTAATCCGAGCATCATACCCATATAGGGCGGCAAATGGGTAATTGTCTTGAAAATCGGCACAAAAATCAGTGTTCCCAAACCTACAAAAAACATGATGTTTCTTTCTTTTGGCGTAGATTCTAAAAAAGACTCTTCCGAAAGTGGCATACTTTCCATTTTTTGTCCCCTCATCGTATAAGACAAATACAACAAAGGTACTACCATTGACACTAAACTTGGGATAAAAAGTGTCTTCATAATATTGACCGCCGACACTTGCCCACCAATCCAAAGCATCGTTGTCGTTACGTCTCCTATAGGCGACCAAGCCCCTCCAGCATTTGCTGAGATGATTACGATGCCTGCAAAAAACTTTCTTTTTTCAGGATTTGAAATAATTTTTCTTAACAAAGAAACCATGACTATGGTAGTCGTCAGATTGTCTAAGACTGCCGAAAGAAAAAAGCCTAATAAACTAATGACCCACAGCAAAACAACCGTATTTTTACTGGTTATTTGGTCTGTGATAATTTTAAACCCTTGATGGGCATCAATCAGTTCTACGATTGTCATTGCCCCCAGAAGGAAAAATAAAATTTCCGCAATTGAAGCCAGATGATGCCCTAATTCTGTTGAAATTTCACTTCCAGCGTGATTACCTTGTAGGGTATAAATTGTCCAGCATAAAGTTCCTACCAACAAAGCAGATGCTGTTTTGTTTATTTTAAGCGGATGCTCGAAAGCTATCGCCAAATATCCAATAATAAAAGTTATGATGATTAGCATAAATGTAAAATTTATATTTGTTAAATTTTCAGCCTCTAACGGCCTCAATAATGCTGATTTGTTCCAAAATTTGTTCCGGTTTAATCAATAATTCTTTGCCTTCAGCAATTGCCTCATAGAGATTTTGAAATAAAATCCCCCAGTTTCCAATCTCTGTTTCAATTTTTCCTTTGAAATACTGACCACCTATTTCTGTGTTTAAAATTCCCCTATTTTCGATAGGCTCCAAACCAAAATTAGGCATTCCGGGCATTAAACCCGCCTTTAAATGGTCTTCTTGTACATCAATGCCATATTTTATAAAAGACCCCTTGGTACCATGCAAAATATATCTCGGCCCTTCCTCTCTTACCAAAAGACTCGAGCTTAAATTGACTTTCAGCAGACCATAATCCAAACGGATAAAAAAAGCATCGTCAATTTTCGAACCACCTCTTTGCGTAAATACCTCCCCCGAAACCGATTGAGGCTTTCCGAATAAAAGCAAAGCTTGGTCAATGATGTGAGCTCCCAAATCATAAATAACCCCACTTGCTGGACTGATTTCTTCTTTCCATTTTTTTGGATTTAATACCGGTTTAAAACGGTCAAAATGAATTTCGACGGTCAATAAATCACCTAAAAATTTATTTTCTACGATTTTCTGAATAGTCATAAAATCACTGTCAAATCGTCTGTTTTGAAATACAGAGAGGATTTTATTTTTATTTTTTGCCAAGGCAATCAATTCTTCTGCCTCAGCAAGAGTCGAAGTAAATGGTTTTTCGACCAATACGTGCTTACCCGCATTGAGGAATAGCTTTGCATATTCAAAATGCGTTGAATTGGGCGAAGCGATGCTTACCAAATCAATCTCTTGGTCATGTAGTACCTCCTCCAAGCTTCGTGCGACTTGAACAGAAGGATAGATTTCCTGCGGATTTTGAGAGGCAGACACAATTTTTTTAAGGTTGAAGTTCGGATTTGCCAGAAAAAACGGAGCTTGTAAATACCTACCCGACAAGCCAAACCCGATGATAGCGACATTAATCATAATAAAAAATTAAAAATTATTCTTAAAATAACATCATTTTGAGGAGTTTTCTAAATAATTTCGAGCATTCTTTTTTAACACCATTAAATTGAATAATTTTAAGCCGAATTTATTTCAATAAAAATCAATCCAACAATGTCGAATTGGAAGAAAATATACCTCAGCCCCAATCAAATTGAAGCTGAATTTATCAAAAACGAACTTCTTTCCAATGAAATTCCTGCCGTTATTTTAAACAAAAAAGACAGCAGTTATCTTATAGGATATTATGAAGTACAAGTACCCGAAAACCAAGAAAACATCGCAAAAATAATTATCGAACTTTTCAATCAAGATGACACCAAAACTGAATAACCTATCTAATCTGACTCAAAGAATCATTGCTGCCATCATCGGCGTATCCATCATCATTGGGGCAATTGTGTATAATGAGTGGAGTTTTTGGCTTTTGTTTATTACCATCAGCTCGCTAACGCTCAAAGAATTTTATAAATTACTCAAATTAGATGAAAACCATCCCTTGAGTTTCTATGGTATTTTTTGTGGAATAGTACTAAATTCCCTTACATTTTTGATAGAAAAAAACCTTTTATCTTTCAAATACTATTATTTGATTGTTCCGCTCTTGACCATCACCTTTTTCATTAAATTGTATCGCAAAAAAGACCCCAAACCTTTTGCCAATTTGGGATATACTTTTTTGGGCATTATTTATGTAGCCGTCCCTTTTGCCTTAATCAATGAAATGGTTTTGACAGATGATATAGGGTATGCACCAGAGCTGATTTTGGGTTGTTTGTTTATCCTCTGGGGAAATGATACCGGAGCCTATTTTGCAGGTAGATTTTTAGGAAAAAGAAAGCTTTTTGAAAGAGTTTCTCCGAAAAAAACATGGGAAGGTTTCTTTGGAGGAGCAATAATTTCTGTACTAATTGCGTTTGTATTAACACAATACTTTGCAACTTTACAGCCATGGAAATGGTACGGAATCGCCATTATTATTTTTATTTCGGGAACATTGGGCGACTTGGTAGAATCTTTATTCAAAAGAAGCATTGCCATTAAAGATTCGGGCAATACTATTCCCGGACATGGGGGATTTTTGGATAGATTCGATGGCTTATTACTTTCGATGCCTTTTATCGTTACTTTTTTGAAAATTTTCGGTTGAACCATTTAATATGCGAAAAAAACTATTACTCTTATTGCTCTGTTTCAGTCCAATACTCAGCTATTGGGTTCATGGACAAGGAGAAGTCAAACACATTACTTTTTCGGGATTGGTCATTGATAGCAAGACCAAAGAGCCATTGCCAGGAGCATACATCACCATTCCAAGTGCGGGAAGGGGGACATTATCGAATAGTAAGGGGTATTTTGTTTTGGGTGTTTTTCCGGGCGATACGGTTGTATTCAGCTATCTTGGATTTAAAAAGCAATTTCACGTGATTCCTCGCAAAACAGATGTTGATTATTCAGTATTTGTTGAACTTCAGGTAGATTCAAAAATGCTGAAAGAAGTAAAGGTCTATCCATTTAGCACCGAAGAGGAATTCAAACAGGCATTGGTAGATATGAAATTGCCAGATGAAAGAGAACGGAAAATATTAGAAGAAACCTATAGCCCAGAAAATGTCGCTAAAATGGCGGCAGTTCGGGGAATGAGTGCCGAAGCCAATTATCGATATGCCAATAGTCAATTTCTCAAACAAATTGAAAGCAAAGGTCAAATCACCACCAACCCTTTACTCAATCCTTTTGCTTGGGCAAATTTTGTAAAAGCTGTAAAAAATGGAGCTTGGAAGGATAAATCTTGGAAGGCAGGAGCAAGTACCCCACCAAGGGATAACGTTACGAGAGACCAATTTTTTAGGAATAATTCAAATTAAAACAAAAAATGGCGACAAAATCGCCATTTTTTTAATCAATTCAACTGTTTCAAAACTTCCTCTTTCTCTACAAAACCAACACTATTCCAAACCAAGGTTTTATTCTTAAAAACTTTTAAAGTCGGTAAAGCATCTACTCCCAATTGTTGGCAAATCGCTGGATGTTCGTCGGCATTGATGCGAACTACTTGTACTTTTTGGCTCATTGAAGAGGATATTTCATCCAAATATGGTTTCATTTTCTGGCAAGGAGCACACCAATCGGCATAAAAATCGACCAATACTATTTTATCTGAACTTATTAACTTCTCAAAAGCTTCTTTTGTCATACCGCCGTTTTCATTGGTCGTAGTTTCTGCCTGAACTTCCGGCAATGCTGCGGCTCTCCATTTCATCATTCCGCCCTCCAATTCATACACTTCACTAAAACCTGCCGCTTTGATTTCGTTTGTGGCAGCAGCACTTCTTCCCCCACTCAAACAATAGATAAAAATTGGTTTAGATTTATCTAATTGAGCAATTTTTTGACTAAAATCTCCTTCTTGTATGTCAATATTTTGAGCATTTTGAATATGCCCTTCGGCATACTCGCTAGGCGTTCGGACATCTAAGATAATAGCTCCAGATTTTTCTTTTATTTTATTAGAAAAATCAGTTGGATTTAGTAAATAAGTATCATTTTGAGATGGACTTTTGCTACATGCACTAAAAATGAGTGCTACAAACAGCATCCACCAATTATTTCTTTTTGCCATGATTAGTTCGCATATTGTTGGATAATTTCTTGCAAATTCTGAGCAGAAACCACGCCAGATTGCCTCCATTTGACTTCCCCTTTTTGAAAAAGAATCAATGTTGGCACTCCTTGTATTCGGTACGCACTCGCCGCAGCAGGGTTCTTATCCACGTCTATTTTCCAAATGGTAGCAGATTCTCCAACACGATTTTTCAAATCTTCCAAAATTGGTTTCATCATTTTGCAAGGACCACACCACTCGGCAGAAAAATCAACCAAAGTAGGCTTTTCATCGTTTATTATTTCTGAAAATGTCATTTTTTTAGGTTTATTTTGATTGAACTTCTTTGAAAATTATTTCACTTCCTCAAAATCTGTTTCCTCGATACTCTTGCTACTCATACTACTTCTTCGTGGTGGAGTACAAGTTCCTCCCAAGCCACAGCCAGTATTGGATATTGCTTGGTATAAAAAGAGAGCTGCGATAAATCCAGCGATTTTATCACCTGCCTGAAATGCCTGAAACCCAATCATCAATCCGATGCCTAATCTCAATATTCGCATAAAAGGCCAATTGGCTAAAAAATTATTTATCATGATATTTTGTATTGAAGGCTTCCCCAACTTCCACCATTGTGAACATTGGTAAAGCCATGAGATTTCAATATGTTTTTTGCAGACGCACTCCTCATTCCAGAGGCACAACAAGTGATAATCGGCTGATTTTTATCCTTAAATTTCGCCAAATGATTGCTTAATGTATCCAGAGGGACATTTGTAGAGCCTTTGATATGCCCACCCGCATATTCGCCTTTGGTACGAACATCCAAAATGATAGCACCCTGCTTGACCAATTCGCCCAAATCAACTTTAGGACCAAATCCCAAGATATTTTTAATTGTGTTCAACATCGAATTAATTAGCTAAAGATTGAAAATAATTTACATCAAGCCACGAGCCACCATTGTAGCATTCTAAGCCCATTTGTGCCAAATATCGGTGGGCTTGTCCACTCCTATTCCCAGAAGCACAACACAATACCAACGGAGCTTGAAGGTTTTTCAGTTCGTCAATTCTTTGTACCACTTCCTGCAATGGTATATTGATAGCCCCTGAAGCATGTCCTCCTCTAAATTCATCTATGGTACGAACATCTACGATTGTTCCTAATTTGTTTTGAATAATTTCTGATACGTTCATTTGTTTTATTCGTTAATTGATTATTTTTCGAAAATATTGAGCAATAATCCTCCCATCAATGCTCCATATAATGTGCTATTGAGAGGCTTGGAAGTAATCGGACAAGTGCCACTTTCACACCCAATGAAATGAAAGTATAAATACCCGCCAACTGCTCCTAGAAAAACACCCAAAAAAGTTAGTTTATTTTTTGACAAAAATCCCATTTCAATCTTGCTTTTTATTAGTGCAAATACCAAAAGGTAAATATAAAGGACACACACTCACTAAGGCAGTTAGCGTAAAAATCCCTGCAATTATCAATAAACCTATGCCTAATCTCCCCGTAATTTGCCCATTTAGGTACAAAGCAAGCAACACGATTGCCACAATCACTCGGACTATTCTATCGATTAAACCCATATTAGCTTTCATAAAAAAGGAAGTTTTGTTTGAATCATTGTTTTAACGATACAAATGTCAGAAACTTCGCAGAGCTTTACAGTTACTTTTGTTACACAAGCAAAATTTTATTTCTACCCAAGCTCAATTTTCCTTGTTCTTCCATTTGTTTCAGCAACCTAGAGACAACCACCCGAGCAGTTCCTAACTCGTTGGCAAGCTGTTCGTGCGTAATATTGATGGTCTTATTTTTGGTTATTTCAGACTTTTTTCTCAAAAAACTTATTAGCCTTTCATCTAATTTTTTGAAAGCAACATCATTCACTACCTCCAATAATTCCTCGAAGCGTTTGTGGTAAAGTCTAAAAATATAATCGAGCCATTCGGGATTTTCTTTGATTAATTCATTTACTTTTTCGATTGGAATAAACAAGATTTCGGTAGATTCTTCAGCAATTGCCTTTACTTTTGAAGTATCGTGGTGAATGCCACCCAGAAAAGACATGATACAACTCTCTCCGGGATTGATATAATACAAAAGCATCTCTCTGCCATCTTCCTCTGTTTGCATCACGCCGATACAACCCGACAAAACAATTGGAATAGCACGAATAAAAGCATTTTCATTGATTATAATATCCCCTTCTGCAAATTTCTTTGTAATGCCATAACTTGCAATTTTTCGTTTTACTTCCGAAGACGACTGAAAAGCAGCCAATTCTTTCATGTCCATATTTAATTGGATAAGGTTTTGATTATTTTGAAACAATTTGATTGACAAAAAAACAAAACTTCGAGCAGTATCTTAGAGATTGTTTTGGAATTAATTTAATTTGGGAGAATTGAACATCGGCATATCTTGATTATCGCTCAAAACAACAAGATATTTCAGACAATTTTTTCTGAATTAACCGATTCTCAGTGACGTTTATAGAAAAAATAATCAATGACTAAAGAAAAGCAAACATCGACGTGAAGCAAAAAACGGTCAAATACGGCATTTATTTCTCAAAAGAGATATAGGTCGATAGAACGTTCGGATAGCTCAATTTTAAACGAACATTGTTTAGAGAGGTATAAAAAACGATAGCCTCAGCTGAGGCTATGTTGCAAATCACTTTTATATCCCTAGTATATAATTCCAAAATAAATCCTAACATCTACTTGAAAAGCCTTACATCTATCCATTCGCAGCACAAGCTATTTTTTGTGTTTCTATTAGCTTATCAAAATATATATCTATGACCTAACCCATTGGCTTTTTTCTTTAGAAGTAAAATACTCAATTCACGACCAATCTCACTCTACGATGGTTTGATTTTCTAGTTGCACGATTTATTGATTAATTTTTAGCGTTAAGTTTCCAATTTTTAGCTTTTCTGCTTCAGCTTTTACAATAATTTCACCTATATTTCCATCAGAACGCACAATTACCAAGCCTCGTCCTTGAAATACCTTTTTCTCAGGTCTCTGAAAACTACTCATATCTCTTGGATTTCCGTTGCCAACACCTGCAAGAGTTCCATTCCCCAAAACTTGATATTTGACTAAAACATCCTCTATATTCGGCACTATATTTCCTGCGTCATCCACAATTTCTACTGAGATGTAGGCAAGGTCATTTTTGTTGGCTTTTATGGAATTTCTGTCTGATTTTAGACGAATAGCACTTGGTTTTCCTGCCGTTAGGAGCGTTTCAGAGGCAATTTCTTTGTCTCCTTCGTAGCAATGTGCGACCAACTTTCCAGCGATATATGGCACTTTAAAGACTGCTGTTATTGAGCCTTTTTCAAGTATTTGTTCGCTTATTATTTTACCGTTTAATTCTAATTTTACTTTTTCGGCTCTTGTAAAAACTCTGACTTGAAGTGTGTCATTTTCATGACCATTCCAAGTCCAAGATTTATATTCGTCAGGGAAACCCCAATAGCTGGTGTATTCTTTGAGATTATTTGCCTGCGGACGATGAACAACCATTTCGATAGGACTTCTACGCCAAACTACATCTAAATAGTAAGAAGCTACCTTTTTATTTCCAATTAAATCTAATTCACCTGAATAAGAATTAAAAATTGGCCAATGTGGACCCGTAAAATCTGTTTGAAAATTAGGGGCTTTCTCTTTTTTATCTTTTACCCTTGCCAAAGCAAGACCAGCCTCGCCCAGATATTCAATAGCTGCCCAACTAAACATACCTATAACATAAGGATTTTTCTCAACGGCAGTCCAATTTTGTAGAGCTAAGGGCGGAAATGTTTCAGTACCCATCATTATTCTTTCTGGAAATTTCAGATGGTCTTTTTCGTAAAAAGTACTGGCATAATTATACCCTGCAACATCTAAAGCCGCAAAAGAAGGTGCTGTCATATCCCAATTTTTGCCACTTTGAAAACCAACAAAAATTGGAATGGCATTGGTAATGGGTCTTGATGTATCAAGGGTGCGGACAAACTGTGATAATTGTCGAGAGGTTTCATAGCCTAAAGAGTCGGCAATCTCGGGAATTTCATTGCCTATACTCCACATAATAATGGAGGGATGATTTCTATCCCTAATGACCATGTTTTTTAAATCGGACTTCCAATTATTTTTGAAAAATTTTGAATAATCGTCAGATGATTTACTGATATTCCACATATCAAATGCTTCGTCAACCACCAAAATTCCCAATTTATCGCAAACATCCAAAATATAGGGTGAATACGGATTATGTGAAAAACGTACGGCATTATAACCATTTGCTTTGAGTAATTCTATCTTTCTTTCCTCTGCTCTATCAATGGCTGCCGCACCCAAAGGACCATTGTCATGATGAATACATCCGCCTTTGAGTTTTATGGTTTTTCCATTCAAAGTAAAGCCAGTTTTAGCATCAAAATGAATACTTCTTACTCCAAAATTTTGGGTGTAGGTATCAATAATTTTTCCGTTTTGTTTGAGAGTAATTTTGAATTTATACAAATTTGGATTTTCTACATCCCACAGTTTTGGATTTTGTAGCAAAATCGTTTGTTCTATTTTTTCTTTACCAGAAAACTCTATCTTTTTAGAATCAACCAATTGATTATCAGCCGAATAAAATTCAGTTGTAAGAGAAATATCAGCAGTAGGATTTTCGATTTTTGTAGTAATACTCACTTCTGCCGATTGCTCTGAGACCTTATTTGAAACTATATGTACGCCCCAATTTTCAATATGAGTCCTATTCAATACGTGAAGATATACATGACGATAAATACCTGAACCTGTGTACCATCTTGAATTCTCTCCTTCATTTTTTACTTCAACTGCAATTACATTTTGTTGACCAGAAGGCTTTAAGTAGGGCGTAAGGTCATAAATAAAAGAAGTATAACCATAGGGATGATTTCCAAGATGATACCCATTTATCCAAACATCAGCGTTCATGTACACGCCATCAAATTGAATAGAGACTTTTTTGCCCGAAGTAGATTTATCTAATACAAAATGTTTTCTATACCAAGCTGTGCCTCCTATGGTATAAGCAGTGGCGTTTTTTCCAACTGAGGCTTTTGAAAATGGACCAGAGATGGAATCTGGAATAGATTCGCCTAAATCTTCAATGCTCCAATCGTGCGGAACGGCTAATGTTCGCCAATCAGCATCATTAAAATTAGCTTCTTTTGCCTGAGGGTTGCTACCTTTTTGAAATTTCCAATTGCTATCAAAAGGCTGATTTCGCCCACTCCTTATTTGTGAAAAAGTGGGCGTGCAAAATAAAGTGGAAAATAGGAAAAGTAAGATTAGTTTTTTCATTTTATCAGCGGATAAAAATTTACTAAATGGAAAGAGTATAAATAAAAACTACTTAACAATAACCCTTACTCTGTCCAAATTCTGAATTCTGGCAAAAGGAGTATTTGTATTACCCTCTCTGTGAGTGGCAACTCTTAGGGTAGGGAAAAAAGTACCCGATTTAGCAAAAGAATGCTTGCCTTTTACGACTACTTTATTACCCGAGTTACTAATTTTTAGCTTGCTCATATCAGCTTTTTCGGCAAAAGTACCTTCCCCTTCAAAGTCCCATTCTAAAGAGACAATTTTTCCAGTATTTGCTGGAATTTCGATAGCACCTTCAAACTCGATTAATTTTCCTTTTTTTGATTCAATGCGTTTTCCTCCCGATACCCTCAAATCAACAATAGATTGAATTCCTTTTCTTTCTGCGGCAGTAGCAGGTACAATTACCTGACCATCTTCTATTTTATAACTGGTTGTTGGAGCTGGTTCTATGTCTTTTTCAGCCCATTGACTTACATCAAGTAGTGCTTGGTGAACTACACCAACATAACTTACGGTTCGGGTTGGGTCTTCCATTCCACCATGAAGGGCATGGTCAGTAAACCAAATCCTGAATTGCTTTTCGGTGCTGTCACCCAAATATTCCTTGACCCTTGCATGATACCAATCTGCTTGCCAAGGAAAGGCTTCTCTGTCCCACAATGACTCAACAAGAATCATTTTACCTTTAAACTTACCTGTTGGTAATACACCAGAAGCCGCTTGAGTAAACAATGGCCCTAAAAGCATTGGTCGTTGCGGATACAAAGGTTTGCCTTCAACATCTCTGAATTGATCCCAAACTTTATATTCTTTACTAGGTACTTGATGGCGGTGGTAATATTGCGAGGCCAAAAAATTTGAGTTATCTACATATACTTCATCGCCTACTTTGATTTTAACCAAAACTGAGGGGTCAACAGGGCCAAAAACAACTTTATCGCCTTCTACTTTAACCAGCTGAATGGTTTTTCCAGCCGATTCTCCCGATTTAATAATCAAATCTCCACCCATAAAATTTACGTTTGGCAGAACATCTTCTAACTGAAAGGCAACTGGCATTGCTCCTTCAACTCCTCCCAAACTCTTCCAAGCGAGGTCGGCAGAACCTCTTTCTCCTTCCGAAACGGGTTCCTTAATTCCCAATTTGATGGCTTCATCAAGAGAAACCCCTGCCTTGATTTTTGATGGCTTTTGAAGTCTGGCTTTTAAAAGTGAAGCCGATGGGTTCGCTCCAAAATATCCTTTCACCTTCCAAAAATCATCAAAGTATTGTCTATCTGCCATCACCACCCCTTGGTAAAGTGCAATAAATCCATGAACGCCCATAGTTTTATAGCCAAACCAAGATTGAGGCGGAAAACCCATTTTTGTTACTTCAGTAAGTACGTTTTTCTCTTCTTCATTGAGACCAGCGTACATATTTCCACTACCCCCTGCATCCATAGCATCAATGATTTGTGGAAATTTATCATACAATACTCTCAAAGCTTGCATACGAACTGAAAATACATTCGGAATAGCCATTGGAGAACCCATAACATGAGGTACTACCCCATCCCAAACGCCATTGGTGTTTTCAATGCTCCCTACTGTTCGATAAGCTCCACCACTCCCTCCAAAAGCATATCCATAAGTTCGATGATTTCCAAAAAATTGAGAAGCGAGCGACTTTGAATATTGTGCAACCGCCGCATTAGCTTTGTAGGCACCAATTGTTGGGTCTGCACTGAAAGATGGCTTTGCAAAATCAATTTTTCCACCACCATTGGTTTCAACAAAATATGCCCCGTGTTGTATAGAAAAACTAATTATATCATATTCTCCTGTGGCACCCTGTGAGATATTTTCATTATCTGGAAAGGGGGTTATGTATTGAAAAAAGCGGCCTTGATACTGCTCTTTTGGCGGAAAATACAAGGAAAATCGAGTCTCAGTTCCTTTAAAACCACCATGTATATAACGGTGTTTAACAGGTTTTTCACGCCATTCATCAATGTCAATATAAGGTTTGTTAAACATTGTATCTACACCCATGCTCAAAAACGCATGAATGTTTTTTTCTGCTTTTGCAGTGATGGCAACTTGCATTAATGCCACTATGACACCCAATACTATGAATTGATTTTTTATTCTCATAACATTATTATTTTCAGTATTTATTAAAAATCTACGGCACAAATATAAAATATTTATTGTATAAAAAATATACAATAAATATTTTACAATTATATATATTTGCAGTGCAATTTTTAAAAACAGAAATTTTTATGAAAAAATTACTTATTCTTATTCTCTTTATTACGTTTCAACCTGTATTTGCGGTAAAACCTAAAATTTCATTTTTTAATGAACAAGAAGGAAAAGCTCTTAAAAATTTATTTGCCGATTCATCACTGATTCTGAATTTAAAAAAACTAAATGCAGAAATTAGAATGGGACTTTTAGACTTATCGCCTGAGCGGGCAGAAGTCTTAAAAAGTTTGAACAAGGCGAATATTCCTGTGGTTGCTTGGCTTCTTTTACCAAAAGAAAAAGGCTATTGGTTTCATAGCGGAAACTCAAAAGATGCCTTTGAACGCTATTATGAAGTAACAAACTGGGCAAAAAAGAACGGAATAAAATTCAGTGGCATAGGTATTGACTTGGAATTGGACATGAACGACTTAGAACTTTACAAGACCAATAAATTCAAGTTGTTTGGTAAATTGATTGGTCGCCTTTATGCAAAAGATGAGTTTTTGGCTTCAAAAAAGCAATATGAAAAGCTAATAGCCACCATGAAAAAGGATGGATTTAGGGTTGAGAGCTATTATATTCCCGTAATTAAATATGAAACTGCAAAAGGTAGAACAGCAATTCAGCAAGTAAGCAGATTTATGGATTTGCAAACTGACAAGGATATCCCGATGCTTTATACTTCGTTGATGGGAAACCCGTATGGAACTTTAAAACTTTTGGCAATAGATGATAATCTGAAAAGTGTAGCATTGGGTTCAACAGGAGGAGGCTTTGACCCATCGCTTAATAGTATGAAGTGGGACGACTTAGCCTATGATTTAAGATTGGCATCAAAAACAGCTAATGAATTGCATATTTTCTGTTTAGAAGCTGCTGTTGAAAAAGGATTTATTCCACGTTTAATTGATTTTGATTATGGCGTACCTGTAAAAGAATATCCAGAACAGCTAATAAAAGTAAAATCAAAAATAGATGGTGTGATGAGATTATCAGCTATTTTAAGTTATCCAACATTGACTATAATTAGTATATTCATCTTTATCAGTTTTATTGTTTGGTTAATTTACAAATTGGGTATTTTTGTAAAAAATAAACTCATTAGATTATAGAATAAAAATGATTGATAATTTAACTCATCCGAGTAAACAGAATCTCATTCCACAAATAACAGTAGATTGTGTAATTTTTGGTTATGAAAACAAAAAACTAAAAGTTTTGATAACTAAACTAGATTTTGAAGGAGATTTTTGGGCTTTACCGAGTGGCTTTGTGAATCAAGAAGATGATATTGATGATGCAGCACATAAGGTCTTGCAATTCAGAACTGGTCTCGAAAATATATACTTACAACAATTTGGCACTTTTGGAAAAGCGGGCAGAAATAATATGGCTTTTCTTGATAAATTGATTGAATTAAATAAAAAAAATCTAGTAGAATCTGATTTAATACAAGCTGATTACAATTGGTTTAGTAAACGGTTTATTGCCATAGGATACTACGCATTAGTAGATATAAGCAAAGTAAATCCACAAAAAAGTAACCTTGACCAAGCAATTGAATGGCATGAAGTTGATGCCCTTCCAGAAATGATTCTCGACCATCAAAAAATTGTAGAAGTGGCTCTAAAAATCCTAAGAAGTCATGTTAATGAAAAAATAAATGCCTTTAATCTTTTGCCTGATACTTTTACCATGCGAGAAGTCCAGGAAGTTTACGAAGCAATTTGCAATCGTACTTTTGTAAGAACTAATTTCCAGAAGATGATTCTTGAATTGAATGTTTTAGAACGGCTTGAAAAAAAATTTACGGGAGCCTCTAATAAGGCTCCGTATTTGTACAGATTCAAGCAATAATTGTGGTTGAATGTTAATATTGAATTTACATCTCAGAAATATTAAAAAAATAAAATCGGCAAGACAACACTGGAACTCATCCAGCTAAAATCATAGACTAAGCCAAATTTAAAGTTTTAAACGTCAGAAAGTCTATTAATGAAATTGCATATAGCCTTGATTTCAAATATCCACAGCATTTCACAAGGCTTTTTAAGCAAAAGATGGGCTACTTCCGAGCGAATTTCTAACTATCCCATCACTCTTTTCCGATGCTCTACGCCCCATTTGTGCATGGCTACAATTACCTCGCCCAAGGATTTGCTATACTCGGTCAGGGCATATTCTACCGTGATAGGCTTGGTGTCGCAGACCGTTCTACTAACTAAGCCGTTTATTTCCAATTCCTGCAATTCTTTTGATAAAATGCGTGGGGAGATGCCCGCTTCTCTCGACAACTCTCTGAATCTTCTTTTACCATTTCGTAAAATAGAAATCAAAACCAATTTCCACTTGCCCCCCACAACATCTAAGGTGTCTTGAATGGCCAATTGGGCTTTTTCGCATGATTCTTTGCTATGTTTCATTTCTTATGATATTCTTTTTGTAACCGCTATTCTTTTTGTAACAGATAACAAATATATAGCATAGGTTTGATATTTTTGCAAAGAATTAAAAAAATAATCTAATGAATAGCAAAACAAAAAATATTATTGGCTGGGTATTAGCTGGTTTAGTCGCCTTCATATTTGTGGGCAGTGGTATTATGAAACTCATGGGAGGCAACCTCGAAATGGCAAAAAGCCTCGGCGGCGAAACCAACATGATGGCTCTAGGAGCTTTAGAATTGGTAATGGTCGTACTCTTTCTGATACCCAGAACAGGCGTAGTTGGCTCACTTTTGATAATAGCCTATACTGGCGGAGCAATGGCGGTGCATTTAACAACAGGACAGTCGATTATCTTTTTAGTAGTTATCCAAATCGTGATTTGGCTTGTAAGTGCGTATCGTTTCCCAGAGTTGACCAGTCGATTGAAAGAGAGAAAATAACCTTCTATCGACATGGAAAAAAGTTATAAAAATCTCTGGTATTTTTTATTCTTGCTCATTCCCATTGCTTTTTTGGGGTTTTACAAGAGTTATTTTAGTCAAATCCCAAATTTTAGTGAGAAGATTACAGGGGCATTTCACTACCATGTTGTTATTGCCACGGTCTGGATGTTGGTGTTGATAATTCAACCTTTGCTAATTGTCAATAAAAGAGTTGATTTGCACAAAATAGTAGGAAAAGCATCGTACATTATTTTCCCGTTGCTTATTCTTTCTTTTGGTTTTTTATTGTACAAAAACTATACTTCTGATAAGCCCAGACCTGACACCAACGCCATTGGCGACATTATTTTACTGGTATTGTTTTATGGACTTTCGATATACAATCGAAAGAAAAGTATTGCAAAACACATGCGTTATATGATTGGCTCTGCCACGGTGTTTTTAGATCCAACGCTTGGAAGAATTTACATTATTTTGTTAGGCATACCGCCATTAATCGCCATCAATCTGGTGTATGTAACTGTCTTTGCAATCATTGTCTTTTTAATATATTTGGACAAAAAACACAAAAAAGATTATACCCCTTATAAGCACATTCTATGGGCTTGGGCTGGGCATTATGTATTGGTTGTCGCACCTATTTTCTTCTTAATGAAATAATAAATTTTAATCATATTTTTAAAAATGATAAAGCAATTTTTAACCTTGTCCCTTATTCTTTCTCAAACTGGTTTAATTGCCCAAACAAAAATTAGTTGGGTTTCAACCACTCAAAGCAAGCAATGGCAAATAAATTCGCCAATAAGAGCAACGGTTTCACAAGAAAAACCAACTATCGAAATCTTGCTTGATAAGCCTCAACAAAAAATTGATGGTTTTGGCACTTGTTTCAATGAGTTGGGCTGGGAGGCTTTAAACATTCTAAGTCAGGCAGATAAAGAGAAAATCATGGCAGAAATGTTTGTACCAAACAAAGGTGCAAATTTCACGATTTGTCGAATGCCCGTTGGTGCGAATGATTTTTCAAAAGATTGGTATTCGTATAATGAAACTGATGATGATTTTGAAATGAAAAATTTCAGTATTGCAAATGACCTCAATACACTTGTTCCCTATATCAAAAATGCTCAAAAATATAATCCGAAACTAAAGTTGTGGGCATCACCTTGGTCGCCACCTACTTGGATGAAACACAACAAACATTACGCATCAAGAGCAATACCTGATGCAAGTAAATTTTCGAAGGAGCAGCTCGAAAAAATGCGAAATGAATGGGGAATGGATTTTACGGGATTGAGCAATGGCTTAAAACCAGAACAAGAGGTACGGGAAGGAACGGATAATTTCATTCAAGAAGATAAATATTTTAAGGCATATAGCCTTTATTTTTCCAAGTTTATTGATGCCTATCGCTCTCAAAATATCAACATCGGCATGGTTATGCCACAAAATGAGTTTAATTCTGACCAAGTTTTTCCGAGTTGTACATGGACAGCAAAAGAACTAAATCGTTTTTTGCACTACTTAGTACCTGCCATGAATGTACAGAAAGTCGATGTGTTTTTTGGAACAATGGAACGCCCAAATTACAAGCTCGTTGACTCAATAATAGTAGATTCTCAAACGGGTAAGGATATAAAGGGCGTTGGGTTTCAGTGGGCTGGAAAAGGAGCAATTACGGAGATTCATAAAAATTATCCAAACCTAAAACTGTATCAGTCTGAGCAGGAATGTGGCAATGGCTATAACGATTGGAAATATGCCAATTATGCTTGGGGTCTGATGAAATACTACTTTGACAACGGTACAAACGCTTATATGTATTGGAACACCGCCTTAAAAAACGGTGGAAGAAGTACTTGGGGTTGGCATCAAAATTCATTGGTAAGCGTAGATGTCGAAACGCACACTTTCAAATATAATTACGAATATTATTTAATAAAACACCTGAGCCATTTTGTAAAACCCAACGCTCATAAATTAAAAACTAAAGGTGAATTTGGCAATATTCTAGCATTTATAAACCCCGACAAAAGCATTGTTATTATGGTGCAAAACGAAACAGCCCAAGCTAAGGCTTTTCACATAAAAATAGGTAATAAGATGTTTGCCCCCACTTTGGAAGCTGACTCCTACAATACTTTTTACTTAAAATGGCCTAAATAAAATTATGATATACAAAATTGAACATAAACACTTTAATGGCAGAGGCCCTATTCAAATCCTATATCCAGGGTTAGTATTAGGCAATAATGATACTGGTATTGGAAGCATTGGGAGAATTGACCATGCCGAAATAAAAGGCAAAGGAACTATACCCATGCACCCGCATAGCAACGATGAGATATTATCCTATTTTAGAAGTGGAAAAGGCTTGCACAAAGACTCGGAAGGCTACGAAGAAATCATTGGCAAAGAAAGAATGATGTATATGCAAGCAGGAAAATTGTTTTACCACGAGGAAACAATGCTGGCAGAAGACGAAGCTTTAGAAGGCTTACAGATTTTTATCAGACCAGGTACTAAAGATTTAAAACCCAAAGTTACTTTTTGGGATTTGGATAAATTACATTCAGAAAACGAATGGCGATTGGTTGCCTCGGGAGCATCGGACGCTATTTTTCAGTTTAGCAGCGAGACTTGGCTTTACGACACCAAGTTGTCTGTAAACACAAGTATTGAATTACCAACTTTCCCCAAACCCAATTTAACCGCCTTATTATATGTCTTTAAGGGTACTATCACTGTGAATAACAATATGAATTTAGAAAACAAAGAAGGCATCATTTTTACGAATGAGACCATTAAAATAAATTCCGTAAAAGGTGCAGAATTAGTATTATTTCTAACGAATGAAAACAGCACGATTTTCAAAGACGGAATGTACAGTGGGAATAAAATCAGAATTTAATTAACTACCAATCAACATGAAATTATTAGAAAAAGTAAAAATAAAGTCTTTAGACCTAAAAAACAGAATGGCGATGTCGGCCATGACCAGAAGTCGTGCAGATGTTAATGGTGTCGTTGGTGAAATGACAGTTGAATATTACGTCCAAAGAGCCAGTGCGGGCTTAATTATTTCAGAAGCCATCAATATTTCAGAACAAGCATTGGGTAGTCCATTGACACCTGGACTCTATACTCAAGACCAAATCAATGCTTGGAAAAAAGTAACCGACGCCGTGCATGAGGCTGGCAGTGCTATTTATGCCCAATTATGGCATACAGGTCGAGTTGGTCATTCGGCTGACAGAAATGGACAACTGCCCGTAGCACCCTCCGCCATTGCCATTGTAGGCCCAAAACATTTTACGTCACAAGGGCCAAAAGACTATGAAACACCTAGAGAATTATCAGTTTCTGAAATCAAGCAAATCATTGTTGATTATACCCAAGCAGCTAAAAATGCCATAGAAGCAGGTTTCGATGGGGTAGAATTACATGCAGCGAATGGCTATTTGCCCAACCAGTTTTTGGCAGAAAGTGCCAACCAACGTACAGATGAATACGGCGGAAACATTGAAAATAAGAGTAGATTTATTGTAGAAATAATGCATGCCTTGATTGAAGCAATTGGTGGTGAAAAAGTCGGCATCAAAATTTCGCCTTTGCAACCTTATGGAGGTATTGCCTTGGAAAATCCTGTCGCTACGTTCACCTACTTAATAAAGGAGCTCAATAAAATGGACATTGCTTTTGTAGAATTGATGCGAAAAAGTCCTATGTTTCCTTTGTTGGAAGGCTATCCTACTACCGACGAAATGGAAATTTTTGGCACATTGATAAAGCACAACCTCATTGCCAATGGTACTTATGACGGCAAAACGGGCGAAGAAATATTGCAAAATAACAAAGCGGCAATGATTAGTTATGGTGCTTTATATTTGGCGAATCCTGATTTGCCAAAACGATTTGAACTGAACGCCGAATTCAACCGACCCGACCACATGACCATGTTTGGTGGAGGAGAGAAAGGATATATTGATTATCCATTTTTGTAAAAACAAAATAGATTGTCACAATTCAAATTGAATTGTGACAATCTATTTTGGGTAATAAACTATTGAATCTTAAATTAAAAAAAAGGATTTAAAGTCAAAATAATACTATTTCTTATATTGATGAACCGATTCTCAACCAATTTCCAAAAGAAAACCTTGTAGTTGAATGTTTTGGAACGTTTGGAAAAAAAATTACCGAAGCATCAAGTAAATCACCGTATTTCTATCGGTTTAGAAAATGAATTTATAATTATTTTAAGGTTGCCTTTTCAAACACTCTCAGGTAATTTTCGCTGCCAATCTTACTAATTTCACTTTCAGTAAAACCAATTTTTAGCATATTTTCCACCACTTCAAAATAAAAACCTTTGGTTTGATTTTGCCAAACATTGTTAGTCTGCTCTCCAACTCTACTTGGCTTATTTTCAATATCGTCTGCTTTTGTTACTGTTGCCAATTTAGAGTCTGTTCCTATACATACATGGTCTATGCCCACGATTTCAACCATAGCTTTGATATTTTGCACATATTCTACGGTGGTTTCGGTGAGATGTTTCCAAACGCCAATAACTCCGCCAGCCTTTGCAACTATTTTTGCTTGTTCTTTACTGATTAGCCTGGGTTTCATCATGGTTGCCATTTTTTCATTATTTCCTAATTGTGTGATGAGTCCAGTATGAGAAATAATTATAGGTCTATTTGAAACAGCTAAGGCATCATTGATAGCCTCATAACTACAATGCGTGAGGTCAAGCAAGATACCTAATTTATTACATTCTTTTACTACATTTTGCCCATATTCGGTGAGTCCACCAAACTGAGCTTTTTCGGTGTAAATATCACCCAATTCAGGCATTGATTGGTTGTCGTGCATCAATCCCAAATGCCTCAAACCTCTGTCATAAGCTATTTTGATTCTTCCTAAATCACCTTCTATAAAATGCCCGCCTTCTACTGATTGAATAACAATCATTTTTTTATCGTGTTTTGCTTTTTTTATGTCTGAATAGTTCAAGGCTCGCCGTATATTGTTGGCTTTCAGAATGGCATCCATTTCATCCAAACTGGTCATAAACCTATCATAAGCCTCCCCATTTTTAGTTAATTTCGGCCTATCTACACTAAATGTCATACAAATAGCACCCAATCCTGATTTTTTCAAATTTTCAGCTAAATCATATATTTGACCTTCAAAATCTTCTTTCTTGAATGGTACATCCACGTGGTTGTGGGTGTCAATACCGAAAGACTTGGCTACTATTTTAGCTATTTTATCCTCTTCCGCCCATGAAAATAAAGGGTTAAATAGCAAAACTGTACCTGCTGCCGTAGTATTAAGAATAAAATCTCTTCTCGATGATTTCATATTTTTTCAGAATTTTAATTTTTAATTTAGGATTCAACGTATTTTTACTTATAATTTAATCTCGATTTTTCAATTTCCTCCATATTTTGCTTTGCCCATTTTTCTAAATTATCAATCAACGGCACAAGCGATTTGCCTAAATTCGTAATCGTATATTCCACTCTTGGTGGCACTTCGGGGTAAATTGTTCGCTTCAAAAATCCATCAGCTTCTAAGGTTCTTAATGTAACCGTTAGCATTTTCTGCGATATATCTGGACCGATTTCTTTATTGATTTCATTGAAACGTAAGGTTTCTTTTTTACCTAAAATCAACAATACCAGCAAGGACCATTTGTCACCAAAACGGTCTAAAACCTTTCTTACAGGACAATTATGAATGTCCAGTTCATCTTTTAAAATATTTATTTCATTCATAAATCATTGATTATTAATAATAATTACTTTAAAGTAAGTCTATATCTTTTTAGTGCCTTCTTGTGGAGACGAACAAACTATTATAGCTTTGCAAACTTTATTCAAGTAACTTACTTTAAGTAATCAAAGGTAAATATTTATTCAATAAAAAAAAAATAAACTTATGAATTTCAAGCATTTTGCCCTAACCTTATCGGTTGCTTTTTCTCTACAAACGGCGATAGCACAAACCAACCTTTATGTTAATTCATCAACTGGTAACGATGCAAATAGTGGTACAAAAGAAAGTCCATTCAAATCGTTAATAGCGGCCACAAAAAAAATAAATGAAAGCGAGGGAAAAGATGGAGTAACTATATATTTAGCTGCTGGAATTTATGTGGTCAATGAACCCGCCGTGCTTCAACCTACAAAACACACATTTACCAAACAAAATCGACTGACCATACGAGCTGAAATTTTGCCTGATGACCCCGAATGGAATACGGGTAAGATGCCGACATTTATCCATACAATGCCTTTAACCGACGACTGGATGGGGCAAAAAGACCCTTTTGGTGGCTGTATGTATGGCATAAAAGTAGAAATGAGTCATGTGAGTTTACAAGGTTTGAAAATTTTAGGAGCTCCTGTAATCGAACACGCCATAAAAGGTAAAATTGTTAGGGTTTACCCTATCACTCGTACCAATCCAGCATTAGAAGATTTAGAGATAAGCCAATGTTTATTTGCTGGTGATGAGGTCAATAGCCCAAACCATTTAGGGATTATTGCGAATGGAAATGGCATTGTGATTGACCATTGTATTTTTTATAATCTGAAACAAGCCATCGTTTATTGGTCTAAAAAAAGTACGGGACATGTCATGCGGAATACCTTGATTTATGGCGGTTATGGTTGCGGTGTTTGGACTTCTGCTATTGCCAATGATTTTGTTTTTGAAAATAACATCATAGCCAACAGCAATTACGCTTGGATTAGCCAATTGGGTAGAGATTCTAACCAACAAGTGTTAAAAGACACTACCAAAACAGCCGAAGTACCGATTTTATACCAAGTAAATAACAGTTTGTTTGCTGGCAATAAAAAAATAACTGGCACAGGCGGTGGACCTCAGTTAAACTTTAAAGATATTGAACCCGTTTTGTTGAAATTTAACAATACAAAAATAACAGAGCAACACATTGAATTAGATTTCACTCAAGAAAACAAGAACTTTTTGCACCCCATAAAAGGCACTTTGGGTGCAGATATTGGCGTTGGATTATTTAAAAAACCATCATTGTAAACGCTGTGGCAGAAGTAAAACCACTTATATCAAGAGATAAATCGAGCCGTCCAAGCCAGCTTGTTGTTACTTCTGGAAGATTTGGCAATACCACATTA
>CAYUFZ010000010.1:0-29310 GCA_964444025.1 uncultured Emticicia sp. | reverse complement strand
GAAAATTTGTCCGTCGGTAATAGAAATTACGTTTGTTGGAATATAAGCAGAAACATCACCCGCTTGTGTTTCGATGATTGGAAGAGCCGTCAAAGAGCCACCGCCCTTCACTTTTCCTTTCAATGAAGCAGGTAAATCATTCATATTTTGAGCGATAGAATCATCAGAAGTGATTTTTGCTGCGCGCTCCAATAAGCGACTATGTAAGTAGAAAACGTCTCCAGGATAAGCCTCACGACCTGGCGGACGACGAAGCAAAGATACTTCACGATAAGCAACTGCTTGCTTTGACAAATCATCATAGATAACCAAAGCTGGGCGACCCGTATCACGGAAATATTCTCCGATAGCAGCCCCCGTAAAAGGAGCAAAGAATTGCATTGGAGAAGGGTCAGAAGCAGAAGCACTAACGATGACAGTATAATCCATTGCACCATATCTACGAAGCGTTTGTTCAACCGCTTTTACAGTAGATGCTTTTGTCCGCAGGCTACATAAATACAATAAACTGGTTCACCTTTATCATAAAATTCCTTTTGGTTGATAATGGTATCTATACAAACAGCTGTTTTACCCGTTTGACGGTCACCAATTACCAACTCACGTTGTCCACGACCAATCGGAATCATGGCATCGATTGATTTGATACCCGTTTGCAAAGGTTCAGTTACAGGCTGACGATAAATTACCCCTGGAGCTTTGCGTTCCAAAGGCATTTCAAAAGTTTCTCCTTGAATTGGGCCATTTCCATCTATAGGTTCTGCCAAAGTATTGACGACACGACCGACAATTCCCTCTCCTACTTTCACAGAGGCAATTTCACCGGTACGTTTAACAGTCGCACCCTCTTTAATACCTGTTGATTCGCCCAACAACACCGCACCTACATTGTCTTCTTCAAGATTAAGTGCAAGGGCTTTCAAGCCATTTTCAAACGCCAGCAATTCACCGGCTTGAACTTTTGATAAACCGTATATACGTGCCACACCGTCACCGATTTGTAACACGGTACCAACTTCTTCGAGTTCGGCTTCGGTTCTTGAACCTGCTAATTGCTCACGCAAAATTGCCGAAACTTCATCTGGTCTAACTGATGCCATATAATTTTTTGATGAGTTTTGAGTATAAATTTGAAAAATAATAGTCTTTGCCCTTTATTTTTCGTTCGCAAAATTACGATAGTATTTTCACAATTCCCATATTTTTATCAAAAAAAGATTAAAAATGTAGTACTATTTTTAGATTTGATAAATTTATTAAATATTCCTAAAAAAATAAATACCAAAAAAAAGATAAAAATTCGGAAACATTTTGGCATTTTTTAATTTTATATAAAATTTATCAGCATTTTTTGGCATCTTTGCCACATTAAAATACATCATCCAAAAACCATTCGAACGACACATTTATTCTAATGAAAAACATAGACGTTTGCCTCACACCAGAATTATTACATTTACATTCTATCGACAATAGCATTGTTATTGTTACTGATATTTTCAGAGCAACCTCTTGTATGGTCACTGGGTTTGCTTATGGGGTACAAAGCATCATTCCTGTCGAAACAGTAGAAGAATGCAAGCAATTGCAAGAAAAAGGATTTATAGCAGCAGCCGAACGAAATGCCCAAAAAGTAGAAGGGTTTGATTTGGACAATTCTCCTTTCAGCTATATGAGTGAGAAGCTAATCGGTGAGAAAATTGCCATGACTACTACCAACGGAACCTATTCTATTTCTAAAGCAAAGAGTTCGGCAGTAAAAGTCTTGGTAGGAGCATTTTTGAATTTAGAGGCTATTGCCAACTATCTCAAAACACAGCCTTATGATGTCTTAATCCTTTGTGCAGGCTGGAAAGGAAAAGTCAATTTAGAAGATTCTCTTTTTGCGGGAGCCTTGGTTCATGCCTTGCATGATGAATACTTTGTGGCAGAAGACAGTGCCATGATTGCCATGCGAATGTACCAACAAGCCAAAGATGACATGCTTGGCTATTTAGCGAATTCTTCTCACATCAGAAGATTACAAAAACTAGGAATCAACAAAGACATCAGTTATTGTTTACAACAGAATTTGTATGATGTCGTACCAGTTCTTCGAGGAAATGAACTTGTCAATCTTCATTCTTAAGGATTATTATCTCACGCTTCATCAATATTCAAAATGAAAATACAATTCCATATTCTCACCTTGCAAATGCGGCATACCTTTACCATCGCCCATGGTTCAAGAGATGACATTGACGCTTTTATTGTCGAACTTCATGCTAATGGAGTCAGTGGGTTTGGCGAGGCAACCCCTATTCCTTACTACGGAGTTACGGCAGAAAGTATGCGAGATAAGCTAAGTAGTTTGGCAGACATCATCGAAAATTACCCCTTAGACAATCCTGAAGGTTTTTGGAGTTTTATGTATCCTTATCTCAAAGACGATTCTTTTGCACATTGTGCATTGGATATGGCTTTTTGGGACTTATGGGGTAAAAAACAAGGCAAACCCCTCCACGAGATTTGGCAATTAAATACCAAACAAACCCCTCTCTCTAATTATACCATTGGGATTGATACCATAGAGAAAATGGTGGAGAAAATGAAAGAATTTGATTTTCCGATTTATAAAATAAAACTAGGCACTAATCAAGATGTGGCGATTGTAAAAGAACTCCGAAAACATACCAATGCCATTTTTAGAGTCGATGCCAATTGTGCTTGGAATGTACAGGAAACCATCGATAATGCCAAAGCATTTGCCAATTTGGGAGTGGAGTTTATCGAGCAACCACTAGACAAGGACGCATACGATGCCATGGTAGAAATTCGACAACATTCGATATTGCCGATGATTGCCGATGAAAGCTGCATTGTAGAAGAAGACGTAAGCAAATGTTTTCAGAGATTTGATGGAGTAAATATTAAATTAGCAAAGTGCGGTGGAATCACGCCTGCCCTCCGCATGATTCAGGAGGCGAAAAGCTTAGGATTGAAGGTCATGTGTGGCTGTATGACAGAGACCAGCATCGGCATTTCGGCAATTGCTCAATTAGCTCCATTGTTGGATTATGTAGATATGGATGGCTCTTTACTCATTTCCAATGACCCTGCCGAGGGCGTTTATCTTGAACGAGGGAAAGCTATTTATCCAAAAATCAATGGTATTGGAGCCTATCTAAAATAAAGAAGTTCGAGCCTTCCTTAGTGGGAGGCTTTTTTAAAATTCATTCAAAACAATGGTACTCGACTCAATAGCATTGCTGACATTTCCTGCCCTATCTTTGATAGTCACTTCAAATTTTAATGAATCCTTAACAGGCGTAAATGGGTGAGGAAATTGCATTGTATATGCCAACGTTCCCTCAATGGGTCTTTTACTGGCATCTTCTTTGAGTCGAGGAAAATAGCCCGAATAAGGAATATCAGGAATAAACTCCTTGAAAACACCATTTTTTTTACGAAAGAGCCTAATGATATAATTAAAATCATTGGTTGCTTCCGCCTTTGTTTTTTCTGTTTCGTTCAAACCCAAGTCTCCATCGCCATCTTGAAATTTAATTGTTAAAATAACAGAATCCTTCTTTGAGCCAGAAAATTGGTCTAATCTTATTTCCTTTGTCAAAGAAACAAATACTATGGAAGGCTTATTATCAAAACTTACCTCATCATAGCAACCCCAAAGTCCGACCAAGACAAGTAAAAATAAAAATACGGAAACCTTTTTCATCATTCGGTTGTAATTTTTCTATTGAATTGAATTATTGAATCAAAATTATCAATTTATTCCAATACGGTTTGCTAAATTCGCAAATAATTATTTTCATTTTAATATAAATCATCACAAAAGCATAAACAGACAACCATTCATGACCATCCGAGACGAACTCAAATCGGCAGTGTTACAGTTAAATACCCCCTCTGTTACGCCCAATGCTTTCGAAGAACTTTCGCTAGAAGTATTTCGTTTTCAAGCAAGCACCAATGAAATATACAAAGAATATTTAAGTTATCTCGGCATTCGCACGCATGAAGTAAACCGTCTTGAAAAAATCCCATTTCTACCGATACAGTTTTTCAAAAATCATAGAATTTTATCTGATGATGCCATTCCACAGATTACGTTTGAGAGTAGCGGAACTACCGGAAGTACCCCAAGCAAACATTTGGTTAGCGACTTGCCATTTTACGAATATCTGAGTCAAAAAATTTTTGAACAATTCTACGGGCCACTGACAGATTTTCATATTTTAGCTCTCTTGCCCTCTTATTTAGAACGAAATAACTCCTCGTTAGTATATATGGTTCAAAATTTTATCTATCGAAGTTATTCGCAAGAGTCAGGATTTTATTTAAACAATACCCCTGAATTAGTACAAAAGCTCAAAAAACTTGCATCAACTAATCGGAAGATATTATTGATTGGAGTCACATTCGCCTTACTTGATTTGGCAGAATCCGAAGAAGATTTATCTTTTTTGGAGCAAATAAAAGATAAACTTATCATTATGGAAACTGGCGGCATGAAAGGACGAAGGAAAGAACTGCTTCGTGAAGAAGTTCATCAAATTCTTAGACAATCCTTGTATGTGAGCCATATTCACTCCGAATATGGCATGACAGAACTACTTTCGCAAGGATATTCACGAGGCGAAGGAATCTTTGAAGCCCCCTCAAGTATGAAGATTTTATTGAGAGATACCAACGACCCCTTCAAAATACTGAATCTATCCCAGCGAAACAAACAGCAAATTCGGGGAGGAATCAATGTAGTGGATTTGGGCAACATCGATTCATGTAGCTTTATTGAGACCCAAGATTTGGGAGCAATTGACACACAAGACCATTCTTTCAAGGTAATCGGCAGATTCGATAATTCGGATATTCGAGGCTGTAATTTAATGTTGGCATGAGAAAATTTTGGAAAGAAACAGATTAGACACACATAAATATAAGCAACAATTGGTCAATTATCAACAAAGTGAAAACATTGTCAGTAAATTTTCCGAACTTTGCGAGAAGAATTATTATATTTAGCAATTAAGAAATTTTCATGCAGAAACGACGCTTAGCTATACTAGGTTCAACAGGTTCGATTGGCACACAAGCACTCGAAGTGATTGAAGCAAACCCTGATATTTTCGAGATTGAGGCATTGACAGCACAAAACAATGCAGATTTACTTATTGAGCAAGCTGCCAAATTTAGGCCAAATTTGGTAGTAATCTCTAATGAATCACTCTACGAAAAAGTGTTTCAGGCATTAGATCCCCTCGACATCAAAGTCTATACAGGCAACAAATCCCTTATTGCTGCAGTAGAACTCGCATCCGTTGATATGGTACTAACCGCTTTGGTAGGCTATGTTGGATTAATTCCTACCATTGCAGCGATTCGGGCAGGTAAACACATTGCACTAGCCAACAAAGAAACATTGGTTGTGGCAGGCGAATTAATTACAGATTTAGCAAGTAAACATCGGGTAGATATTTTACCGGTAGATTCCGAACATTCAGCTATATTTCAGTGCCTCGTTGGAGAATTTCACAATCCCATCGAAAAAATCATTTTGACTGCCTCTGGCGGTCCTTTTCGAGGAAAAAACAGAGATTTCCTCAAAAATGTAAGCAAAGAACAAGCCCTCAAACACCCCAATTGGAGCATGGGAGCAAAAATCACTATCGATTCTGCCTCATTAATGAACAAAGGATTGGAGGTAATAGAAGCCAAATGGCTATTCGGACTAGAAACAAAACAAATTGAAGTCATTGTCCATCCCCAAAGCATCATCCATTCAATAGTTCAATTTGAAGACGGAAGCATGAAGGCACAAATGGGATTACCAGATATGCGTGTTCCAATCCAGTTTGCCATTGCTTATCCAAACAGATTGAAGTCTGATTTTCCGAGATTTGATTTTACGCAATATCCTACACTTAGCTTTGAAAAGCCCGACCTAGAAACTTTCAGAAACTTAGGCTTTGCATTTGAAGCACTCAACCGAGGAGGAAATATGGCGTGTATCGTCAATGCCGCCAATGAAATAGCAGTAGAGGCTTTCTTAAAAGATAAAATTTCATTTTTAGGAATGTCGGATTTAATAGAAAAATGTATGAATAAAGTAAATTTCATACAAACCCCTTCTTTAGAGGATTATATACAAACAGACGAAGCCACAAGAAAATTAGCACTTGAGTTTCTCTAAATAATCAGCGAAAGAAGCATTCATCTTAATTGATTGTGACACCAAAAGGCATCAACAAAAACATGGCGAAGAAACCATTTCAAGTAGTTTATGAGGACAATCACCTCATTATTGTCAATAAAGCACAAGGAATCTTGGTGCAAGGAGATAGCACAGGAGATAAGACCTTGCTCGATTACGTAAAGGAATATATCAAAGAAAAATACAACAAACCCGGAGATGTTTTTTTAGGTACGGTACATAGACTCGACCGCCCCGTGAGTGGTTTGGTGGTATTTGCAAGAACCTCCAAGGCATTAGACCGAATGAACGAACTTTTCAGAAAGCGAGACATTCAGAAAACCTACTGGGCAATTGTAGGAAGAAAACCTGAAAAAAAATCAGGGAAATTAATTCATTGGTTGGTTAAAAATGATACAAAAAACATCGTTACAGCCCACGAAGAAGAAGTGCCTGGCTCTCAAAGAGCCGAACTAAATTATAGATATTTAGGCGAAATAAATCACTATCATTTATTAGAAATAAATCCAATCACTGGTAGGCCACATCAAATTCGTGTACAATTGGCAAAAATGGGCTGTCCCATTCGTGGAGATGTCAAGTACGGCTATCCAAGACCTAATCCCGAAGGGAATATTAATTTACATGCACGTCGGCTTTATTTTGTACATCCGACCAAAAAAGAGCCTATTATTTGTAAAGCGGCACTTCCAGAAAACCCATTTTGGGAAGAATTTTTAGAACTTGAACAAGAAGACATCAAAACAGAAAATTTAGATTTTCTCTATTGATTCCTCATCATTCAACCAAGCATTTATTCAACCTTAACCATAAAAAATGACGATGAATCGCAGAAATTTTCTAAGCAAAGGCATGCTTGCTGGAGCTGGCACTTTAGGCATAAACGAACATGTTTTGGCAACTAATTTACCAAACAGCCATGCCGCCAATGGCTTTAAATTATTGTACGCCCCTCATTTTGGCATGTTTGAAAATTCGGCAGGAAAAGACCTTTTCGACCAATTACAATTCATGGCAGACAATGGTTTTATGGCATTGGAAGACAACGGAATGCTTGGTCGCCCAACTGAAATTCAGACTAAAATCGGAGATACTTTAGCAAAACTAAACATGAAAATGGGTGTTTTTGTAGTTGATGGTGGCGATAATTGGAAAACTTCATTGGCAAGTGGAAAAAAAGAATTTCTCGAAAACTTCCTCAAAACTTGTCGAAAATCCGTAGAAACTGCCAAAAGATGCCATGCAAAATATATGACTGTCGTTCCGGGATATTTCGACAGAACCCTGCCCATAGGCATCCAAACATCTCATGTCATTGATGCACTCCGCAGGGCTTCCGATATATTCGAACCCCATAACCTAAGCATGGTATTAGAACCTTTGAGCGATAATGCCGACTTATTTCTCCGAAATTCCGACCAAACTTACATGATTTGTAAGGCTGTGAATAGCCCTTCATGTAAAATTTTGTTTGATATGTGGCACATGCAAAGAAATGAAGGCAGAATGACCCAAAATATGGACTGGTGCTGGAGTGAAATTGCTTATTTTCAGATAGGAGATGAACCTGGGCGAAAAGAGCCTACTACTGGCGAAATTAACTATAAATCTCTCTTCAAACACATTTACGAAAAATCCAAAGCGAATAATCAGGAGTTTATTTTAGGAATGGAACATGGAAATTATTCAAAAGGCAAAGAGGGCGAACAAAAATTAATTGAGGCGTATCAGTGGAGCGATAATTTTTAAGAAAAAACAAAACGCCGGAATAATCTCGAGCTATTCCGGCTAATTTTTATTGTATCTTTTCTTTCTTATACAAAAAAGACACAAATGATGATGATTACCCAAAAATAAATATAAATTTATGTCGAATTTAATAACTTTGTCCAACCACTCAATAAATTTATTTTTAAATAAATTTCCCATCTCGATAAAATGCCTTTTTTTTGTTATAATAATTAACAAAATTGCAGAATTTGATTGATAATAGAATCTATATGCCGCTATTATCATTGGTATTCGACAAGTATCCTTGAATAAATATTTAATCGACAACTCTTTAATCGTGTGCTAAACATCTAAAAGTAAAAATGAGCTATCATAACAATTATCAAGAAATAAAAAAAATAATTCCGGAGGGAATTAGAGGTTCTTTGCGAAAATATGCTTTAAATGGCTTATCGGCTATCAATAAATTAAGCAATAGTGAAGCCCCATTAAAAAAACCAAGGGTACAATTCATCTATTTTCATCACATATTTAAAGACGAAGAGATTAAATTTGAGTATTTACTGAAATACCTCAGCCAACACCATGAATTTATATCTTATTCTGAAGCCGTTAGAAAAATTTTGGAAGGCAAAATTGATAAGCCATATCTTTGTTTTAGCTCTGATGATGGTTTTAAAAATAATCTTAAAGCTGTAGAAATTTTAAATAAGTACAATGCAAAGGCCTGTTTTTTTGTCAATCCTTTTATCATTGAAAACCAATCCTTTGAAATAATAAAAGAATATTGTAAAAATCGGTTGGATTTTCCTCCAGTGGAGTTTATGAATTGGAAAGATATCGAAAAAATTCAGAAAATGGGGCATGAAATTGGGTCTCATACAGTCAATCATATTAATGTTGCGAAGACACAACGAGCTATTTTTGCAGAAGATTGCCAACAGACATTTGCAATATTAAATAGTAAATGTGGCGAAGCCAAACACTTTGCATTTCCTTATGGTCGGTTTATTCATTTTAGCGAAATAGGCCGACAGGTCGTTTTTGAGTCTGGATTTCATTCTTGTGCCTCTGCAGAAAGAGGTTGTCACATCAACCATCACGAAGTACTTTCCAGCGATGAGCTTTGTATTCGACGAGACCACATAATTTTAGATTGGAAAATGGATCATATCTATCATTTTTTGCTGAATAGTTCTAAAAAAGCTTGTGTCAAAAATAACTTATTTCCTTATCCCCGTTGATTGGATTGGCAAACTAATGTTTAAAAATATTTTATACGAGCATGGAGATTTTATATCAACTTATCATTAAATTATTTTTAAATTCGCATTGAAATCAAACTTCATCTATTTTTCTATGAAAAAAAACTTACTTTTAACTTCGGTGATCATTTTTTGGGCATTTTCTTTACATGCACAGCGACAAAATAGCTCGACCGAATACCATGCCAATACGAGATTCGAACAAATGGGAGCAGCACTTCCCACGCCCAATACCTATCGAAGTGCATCTGGTGCCCCTGGAAAAGATTATTGGCAACAAAAAGCAGATTATGATATCAAAGCAGAATTGGACGACTCGAACCAATCTATTTCTGGTTTAGAAAAAATCATTTATACCAATAATGCTCCTGAAGAATTGAGGTATTTGTGGTTGCAACTTGACCAAAATGTTTTTTCAAAAAATTCTACGGGAAATATTAGTAAAAACTCAAGCATTAACCCAACCAATGGCACTTCATTTAATGCTTTGGGGAATTTGGAAGGGGCGGATGACAAAGATTACGGATTTAAGATTTTGTCCGTCAAAGATGCACAAGGAAAAGAGCTTCGCCACAACATCAATGGTACCATGATGCGGATTGATTTGCCATCAGCGTTATCAAAAGGTATGAGTTTTACCTTTTCGGTCGAATGGAAATTTAATATCATTGACCTAAAAAGTATTGGCGGTAGAAGTGGCTATGAACGATTTCCTAAAGACGGGAATGTGCTTTACGAAATTGCTCAATGGTTTCCGAGAATGGCTGTTTACGATGATGTAAACGGATGGCAACACAAACAATTTTTAGGACAAGGTGAATTTACTTTGCCTTTTGGCGACTATAAGGTAGCCTTAACGGTACCTAACGACATGGTGGTCGGAGCTACTGGAGAATTACAAAACTCTAAGGAAGTACTCAATCCGACTCAACTAAAACGTTGGGAACAAGCGAAAAATACCAAAAATCCAATTGCTATCGTCACACAAGAAGAGGCTGAAACAGCTGAAAAAGGAAAGCCTACTGGTAAAAAAACATGGATTTATGCCGCTAAAAATGTTCGTGACTTTGCTTTTGCAGCTTCCAGAAAATTCATTTGGGATGCCATGCAAGTAGATATTGAAGGAAAGAAGGTTTGGGCGATGTCTCTTTATCCCAAAGAAGCTAATCCTCTTTGGGGGCAATATTCCACAAGATTGGTTGCTCATACCCTAATTAATTACTCCAAACGTACCATTCCATATCCTTATCCTGTTGCCTATTCGGTTCACGGCTCTGTCGGCGGCATGGAATATCCAATGATGAGTTTTAATGGAGCAAGACCCGAACCAGATGGAACTTATTCGGAAGGCATCAAAAATTTCCTAATTTTGGTAGTGATACACGAAGTAGGGCATAATTTTTTCCCGATGATTGTAAACTCTGACGAGCGTCAGTGGTCTTGGATGGACGAAGGGTTAAATTCTTTTTTAGAAGGTTTGACTTGTTTGGAATGGGATAGAAATTTCCCAGCCACTGGCATCGAACCTCAATACATCACCAGTTACATGAAATTGGATGCTGACAAACAAAATCCAATCATGAGTAGCTCAGACAATATCATACCAGGCACATTCGGGCCAAATGCTTATTCAAAACCCGCAACGGGATTGAATATTCTTCGAGAGACAGTCATGGGTCGTGAATTATTCGACTATGCTTTCAAAGAATATGCTCGCCGGTGGGCATTCAAACACCCTACCCCAGCAGATTTTTTCCGTACCATGGAAGATGCTTCGGGAGTTGATTTGGATTGGTTTTGGAAAGGGTGGTTTTATGGCGTTGAGCCTGCTGACCAAGCTATTACAAATGTAGAATGGCTGAATATTGACTCTCAAAATCCTAAGGCAATGAAAGCGACAGCTAAAGCCGAGATGGAGGCAAAATCTCAGACGATGAGTAATATCCGAAATAAAACTGATATCAAACAAACAGTCGTGGAAGCCGACTCTAGCATGAGGGATTTTTATAATTCTTACGACAAATTTGCAGTAACAGAAGCTGAACAGAAAAAATATGAGCAATATCTCTCGACTTTGACCGACGATGAAAAAAAATTGGTAGAAGAAGGCAAAAACTTCTACGTTCTTAGTCTAAAAAACAAAGGTGGATTGGTCATGCCTGTCATTATTAGAATGGAGTTTGAAGATGGAACATTTGAAGATGTTCGTATTCCTGTGGAAGTCTGGAGATTGAATGATAAGGAAGTTAAAAAGACTTTGATTACAAAGAAAAAAGTCTCGAAATTCAAATTAGACCCTTATCACGAAATTCCCGACATAGATACTTCGGATAATACATTCCCTAAAGAACCAGAGCAACCGACTCGTTTCCAAGCTTATAAACAAAGAGGATTTGGCTCAAATAATCCAAATCCGATGCAAGAAGCACAAAGAAACAAACCGGCTGGCATCCAAAACTCAGGCGAAAGAAAATAAAAATAGGGGGCATCAGATGCCCCCTATTTTTTTATAAAATATTTAATTTATTAACTATAATCTTTTCACCTCTTCGTTTTTTGAAATTATAGAAATAAACAGCAAGAGACTACATCCTTGGGTGTTTGTTTATATAATTTTCGAGAAGAATAGAAAAGACAAAACGATAAACATTATCTTACTATACCTACTCTAAAATACCCCTCCCAAAAAATTTGAATTATCGCCAAACTAATAATTTTACCCTACAATCACTTTCCCTACCATATCAATATACATTTGTACCCCCTCCTCTATTTCTGTCAGATAAATAAACTCATCTGCTGTATGAGAACGAGCAGAATCACCTGGACCCATTTTAAGAGAAGGACAGTCCAATAGAGCTTGGTCGGAAGTAGTTGGCGAGCCATACGTATTTCTTCCCATAGCTATGCCTGCTTGTACAATTGGATGTTCTTTCGGAATACTCGAAGGTCTCAAACGAATAGACCTGGGATTTACTTCACTTTGAATGTTTTCTTTCACAATATCCGTAATTTCCTCCAAAGTATATTGCTCTGTTACACGAATATCAACCGTGTATTTACAAGTATCAGGAACCACATTATGCTGTGTCCCTGCCTGAATCATGGTGACACTCATTTTGATAGGACCTAAATTGTCCGAAACCCGTGGAAACTGAAAGGATTGAAACCAATGAATATCCTTAACAGCTTTATATAAAGCATTTTCCCCTTCGTCTCTAGCGGCATGACCCGACTTTCCATGAGCAATGCAATCTAATACCAACAAACCTTTTTCTGCCACAGCTAGGTGCATTTGGGTTGGTTCTCCTACGATTGCAAATTCTATTTCAGGCAATTCAGGGACAACCATCTCTAGCCCTTCCCTACCAGATATTTCCTCTTCGGCAGTTGCCGCCATAATTACATTATATTTTAAATCTTTTTGGTTGTAATAATAGCAAAAAGTAGCCAAGAGAGAAACCAAACAACCGCCAGCATCATTACTCCCCAAACCAAATAACTTCCCATCTTTCACCAAAGGGTTGAATGGATTTAAAGTCCAAGAAGGATTAGGCTTGACTGTATCGTGATGCGAGTTTAATAAAACATTTGGCTTATTTGCGTCAAAGTATTTATTAAATGCCCAAATATTATTCTTTCTTCTTTTATATGAAATATTTCTTTCCCTAAAAAACTCTTCAATAATGGCAGCTGTGCCGTCTTCTTGTTTGCTGAAGGATTCTGTTTGTATCAAATCTTTCAACAATTCAATCGCATCTTTTGTAATCGCTTCGATTGAGCTTAAATTTGGAGTCATATTTTTTATAGATTAATGTATTTTTAGAGCATCATTTGTGTTCCTTTTGTCCCTATTGCCACAGCCTCTTTTACTTCATCAGCGTGACAAATAATCACTTTTGTTACCCCTTTTTGTAATGCCGCAAAAGCATTGTCTAATTTTGGAATCATTCCTGCATTTATGACGCCTTCTTGTTTGTATCGTGCATATAATTCTGGTGTCAGCTGATTGATTACAGAGGAGTCGTCTTCTGGATTCGAAAGTACGCCTTTTTTCTCAAAACAATAAATTAAATTTACATCATATTCATTTGCCATCGCTACTGCCACCGATGATGCTTGCGTATCTGCATTTGTATTGAGGATATTGCCCTCGATATCAAACGTAAGCGGAGCAAAAACTGGTGTAAGGTTATTGATAAGAAAATTACTTATCAACAAGTTATCCACTTTTTCCACATCTCCCACATATCCATAGTCAATTTCTTTTTTCGGACGTTTTTTTGCTAAAATCACCCCTCCGTCTGCACCAGTCAATCCAATAGCATTACAGCCTAAGACTTGTAATTGAGCCACTATTTGCTTGTTAACAAGACCCCCATATACCATAGTAACGACCTCCAACATCGGTAAATCCGTGATTCGTCTGCCATCCACCATTTTTGTTTCTATGTCTAGCTTGACAGCAATTTTAGTAGCTATTTTTCCTCCACCATGGATTAATATTTTGGAACCTTCCAAGGCTGAAAAATCCCGAAGAAATCGTGTACAAGCACTGGGATTATCAATAACATTTCCGCCTATTTTAATAATATTGAGTTTTTGATTCATCTTTTAAACTATCTTTGTATATTGGCAAACAATGAAAAATGGGCTTAAAACTAAAAAAATAAGCCTAAAAACGAGAATTATTTTATTTTAATACAAAATTACGCATGAAAATCGAAACTCTTGCCATACATGCCGGAAATCATGGCGATGCCAATACCGGTGCGGTGGTTTCTCCTATTACTTTATCAACCACTTTCGAACGTGATTCGGAAGGAAATCTGGTGGACGGTCGAGACATTTATACCCGTGCTTCTAACCCCAACAGAAGGGCTTTGGAACAAAAATTAGCGGCATTGGAAGATGGCTCAGAAGCGATTGCATTTGCCTCTGGACAAGCGGCTACGCTGAGTGTATTTCATGCTTTGGGTAAAGATTCGCATGTCCTTTTGCCCGATGATATTTACTACAACACAAAAGTAATCATTGATTCTTTGTATCAAAATTTTGGAATAACATGCACCGCTGTGGACATGACAATCCCGAAAAATATTGAAGAAGCTATTCAAACCAACACCAAACTTATTTGGATTGAAACGCCATCCAATCCAAGTCTAAAAATTTCGGATATTGCGACAATTGTACAACTGGCTAAAAAATATTCGATTCTAGTCGCTTGCGACAATACTTGGGCAACACCCTATTTCACAAAGCCTTTTCACTTGGGCGTTGATTTGGTAATGCACTCGACTACGAAATATTTTGGGGGACATTCAGATATTTTGGGGGGATGTATTATTTTCCCTATCAATAAATCCGAGACTTTATATCAATCTATCCGAACTTTTCAGAGTGTCGGAGGGGCAGTTCCTTCTCCATTCGATTGTTGGTTGCTCAATAGAAGTCTTGCTACATTTGCAATCAGAATGCCTATTCATACCCAAAATGCTCTAAAACTTGCCAAATTTCTTGAAAATCATCCAGAAATAGAGAAAGTCAATTACCCTGGTTTGAGTTCAAACGAATTTCATGGCGTTGCACAAAAACAAATGGTTGGAGGTTTTGGTGGAATGATGTCGATTCTTGTCAAGGGTGGAGAAAAAGAAGCATTGGCATTGGCTTCCAAGCTCAAATTATTCAAACATGCCACAAGTTTGGGAGGCGTGGAAAGCTTGATTGAGCATCGGTATTCTGTGGAAGGAGTCCATTCGGCTAGCCCTCAAAACCTTTTAAGAATTTCGGTAGGTATCGAACACATAGAAGATTTAATTGCTGATTTTGAACAAGCATTCCAATAAAAAAAACAGACTTTCGTTTACTTTTCACTAAACATTTTATTCAAATAATAAATCAAAAAATGAGAAAAAACATTACTTCAGTGCTTATTCTGATGAGTATTTCTTTGGGAATGAACGCACAAGAACTAAAAACCAAAGCCAATTGGCAAAATTTAGATTATGAAAAAGATGGCATCAGAGGCATGAGTGTCGAACGGACATACGAGGAGCTTTTGAAAGGTCGCCCATCTCAACCCGTAGTAGTAGCCGTGATTGATGGAGGAACAGATATTAATCACGAGGATTTAAAAGATAAAATTTGGATAAATACAAAAGAAATTCCAAATAATAACAAAGATGACGATAAAAATGGCTTTGTAGATGATATTCATGGCTGGGATTTTATTGGCGGAAAAGACGGGCAAGATGTGCATCACGAACAATTAGAATTGACAAGGATTTACAAGCAACTACAAGAAAAGTATGGCAATGTCCCTTCTCAGAAATTGATTGATAAAAATAAAGAAGAATACGAATTTTATCAAAAGTTAAGTACCGAGTTTGAAGAGAAATCAATGGAAAGCAAACAATCTGCTCAATTTTACCAACAGATTCTCGACAATTATTTGGAATCTGAAAAAATTCTAAAAGAATATCTACATACAGACCAATTGAATATCGAAAAAGTAGAGGCTATTCAAGATAATGATGTGGATAAAAAAATTAGGGGAGCAAAACAAACTTTTAGAAGATTCAATACCATGGGAATCACTCCACAAGATATACAAGAGGGGATTGAACACTTTCAAAATGAAGAAAAATACAACTATAATTTGGGATTTGACGGACGCAGTGTGGTGGGGGATAAGCCAAACAAATTGGAGTATGGTGTTTATGGAAATAACGAAGTAGTAGGCCCTGATGCCATGCACGGCTCGCATGTGGCAGGTATCATTGCAGCGAATAGAAACAACAATCTTGGCATCAAAGGGGTCTGCGAAAATGTCCAAATCATGGTAGTACGAACAGTACCTGACGGAGATGAACGAGATAAGGATGTTGCAAATGCCATTAGATATGCTGCCGATAATGGTGCTCAAATTATAAATATGAGTTTTGGAAAAAAATATTCTCCAAATAAAAAATGGGTCGATGATGCTGTCAAATACGCTCAAGAAAAAGGCGTATTGATGATTGCTGCTGCTGGAAACGACAATTTAGACACTGATGTAGAAAAACATTATCCGACTGATAGTTATGAAGATGGCAATATTGCCGCCAATTGGATTTCTGTTGGAGCTTTATCTTGGAAATCTGGTGCAAATATAGTTGCGAGTTTTAGTAATTATGGAAAAAACTCGGTGGACGTATTTGCCCCTGGAGTTGATATTTATTCGACCATTCCTGGCTCTAAATATGAAGAGAAAAGTGGTACAAGTATGGCAGCCCCTGCCACTACTGGTGTTGCGGCTTTGTTAAAATCGTATTTCCCAAAATTAAGTGCAGCTCAAATAAAAGATATTATTTTAAAATCTTCGGTTAAATTAGATGAAGAGGTCAATAAACCTGGAACACCGAAGAAAGTACATTTCAATGAGCTTTCGACTACGGGAGGTATCGTAAATGCTTATCATGCCGTAAAAATGGCAATGGAATTGTCAAAATAAATATCAAAAATAAAATAGGCTGTCCAGAATAAACAGATTGCAAAATAATCTTTGGTTTCAACATCCTCTTGGTCTTTTTTAAGAAAAGAGTTTAAAATTCTCTAAACAGAAAAAGAATAAGAGAATGGCTTGTACAAACACCAAAGATAATTTGGAGTCATTGATTTTTCGGGCAGCCTTATTTTTTACATAATTTTTCATAATTTTGATTTTTTATTGGCGAATCCTTCATAAGAATTTTAATTTTACGTTATTAGCATAAGCTGAATCAAATTTTACCAAACATGTCGATAATTGTAAAGAATCTGACGAAAGTATATGGAGAGCAAAAAGCAATCAATAATATTTCTTTTCAGATAAACAAAGGTGAAATCGTTGGTTTCTTAGGTCCGAATGGTGCTGGAAAATCGACGACTATGAAAATTTTAACTGGATTCATACCCGCAACAGACGGCTTTGCGGAGGTCAATGGCATCAATGTAGGGCTTTCCCCGATGGAAGTGAAAAAAAACATTGGGTATCTACCAGAGCATAATCCATTATACTTAGACATGTATGTAAGAGAATTCTTGGCGTTTATAGGGGAACTGAATGGAATAAAAAAGAATCAACAAATTGATGATATCATTGAAAAAGTTGGTCTTTCTGCTGAAAAACACAAAAAAATCTCCCAACTTTCCAAAGGGTATCGACAGAGAGTCGGCATTGCTCAAGCTCTTGTGCATCAACCTGAAGTCTTAATTTTAGACGAACCTACCACTGGTTTAGACCCAAATCAGTTGGTAGAAATTCGGCAGCTAATCCGAGAAGCGGGCAAACACAAAACAGTCATTTTAAGTACGCATATCATGCAAGAAGTGGAGGCAATTTGCGACAGGGTTATCATTATAAAAAAAGGAGAAATTGTGGCAGATTCGCCCATTGCAGAGTTAAGTGCTACGGGAAAAGCGTTAGAAGAAATTTTTAGAGAACTGACAAATTGACGAGGTTTATGATTGAAATTTGTTGTTTTTCTTTGGAATCCGCCATCACAGCCCAAAAATCAGGGGCATCGAGGATAGAGTTATGTGGAGGAATGTTTGAGGGGGGGACTACTCCATCGGCAGGGTTAATCAAGCGTGTTCGGGCAAATTTGTCGATTCTGGTATATGTCATGATTCGACCTCGTGGAGGTGATTTTTGTTATTCAGAAACAGAGTTTGAAGTAATGAAGGAAGATATTTTGATGGCAAAATCTTTAGGAGCAGATGGGCTTGTATTTGGTCTGTTAAATCCTGATGGAACTATCGATACACTTCGAACGAAGGAATTGGTTGAGTTGGCTCAGCCTTTGGGTGTAACGTTTCATCGGGCTTTTGATGTTGCCGATGAGCCTTTGAGGGCATTAGAAGATATTATTGCTTGTGGATGTGAAAGAATCTTGACTTCAGGTCAGAAAAACATGGCTCATGAAGGTATTTCTTGTCTCCAACAACTGGTCGAAAATGCTGGCAATAGAATCGAAATTATGGCAGGAAGTGGTGTAAATGCAAGCAATGCCTCTCAGTTATTAGCAATGGGAGTAAAAGCATTGCACCTAACCGGAAAAAGTAGTCGGGAAAGTAGAATGAAATATAGAAAAGAAGATGTTTGTATGACAAATATTTCACAAACAAACGAATACGAGCTTTATGAAGCCGACGAGGCAAAATGTAAAGCGGTGGTAGAGGTATTCAATCGACGGGATACTTTTTAATTATTCCCGCCGATTGAGCTAATATTGATTCTTTATTTCTTTGAATGAGCAATTTCAGTGATTTTTTGGTGAATCATTACTTGGTTAGACATAATCTTTGAGAATCCTCGTACATCATCGCCCGACCAGGCATTGTTCATTTCTCCATAGCTCCCAAATACTGGAGACATCAAGTCATAATCTGATTGAATACCCAATAATTGGAAGTTATAAGATGAAAGATGTACCCGAACCTCCCCAGTTACATGAGATTGCATGCTCTCTAAAAATTTCTCGATGTCACGCATCAAAGGCTCTAAAAACTGACCTTCGTGTAGCATCATGCCGTACCATTCAGCCAAATTTTGTTTCCAATATTGTTGCCATTTTGAAAGCACGTGCTTTTCTAACAAATGATGTGATTTAATGATAATCAAAGGAGCTGCTGCTTCAAACCCGACTCTTCCTTTTATTCCGATGATTGTATCTCCCACATGTATATCTCTGCCAATACCATAAGGAGAGGCAATGTCAGAAAGAAGTCTGATGGCAGAAACCGGATTATCAAATATTTCTCCATTCACCCCTTTCAACTCTCCATCAACAAACTTTAAAATAACTTCTGTTGGGGTACTTGCTGTTACTTGGGTTGGGAATGCACTTTCTGGCAAAAAATCATGCGAATTTAAGGTTTCTCTACCACCAACGGACGTACCCCACAAACCCTTATTGATAGAATAAGCAGCTTTATGCCATTCACGAACAACCCCCTTCGATTTTAAGAATTCTATTTCAGCTTCTCGAGAAAGTTTCAAATCTCTGATAGGTGTGATGATTTGAGCATTTGGAAGTACAATTCTAAAAACCATATCAAAACGCACTTGGTCATATCCTGCACCTGTACTTCCATGAGCAACTGCCTCCGCACCAATTTGTTTGGCATATTCAGCCACTGCTACTGCCTGAAACATTCTTTCAGCACTCACCGACAAAGGATAAGTATTATTTTTGAGTATATTTCCATAAACCAAATAACGAATACATTTTTGATAATATTCATCTACCATACGAGCCGTAAAATGGTGTTTTACGCCCAACTCATAAGCTTTCGTTTCGATGTCTTTCATTTCAGCCTCGGTAAAACCTCCGGTATCTACCAATACTGAATGTACTTCATGACCCAATTCTTCGGTCAAATATTTTACACAAAAGGAGGTATCAAGACCCCCGCTGTATGCCAAAACAACCTTCATAAGCTGAAACTCGCCTCAAAACGAGTGTATTTTTAATAGTTTAACAAAATTTATGCAAAAATAGGATTTATTAAGGTAAATTGTCTTATTCTTAATAAAATTATTGTACTTTTCAAATTATTTATCTCGGAACAGTAAAATACATAATCGTTCCGATTCCGCTAAATACAATATTTGGCAACCAAACAGCCAAAATCGGTGGCATATTGCCAGATTCAGCAATACCTTTCGACATGATGAAAAATAAAATATAGAAAAAAGCCAACATAAAGCCTATGGCAATCTGAAATCCGACTCCTCCACGGGCTTTTCTGGCAGAAACAATCAGCCCCATTAAAGATAAAATAATAACGGCAAAGGGAGTGACGATGCGTTGGTACAACTCTATCTGAAAGGTTTCTATCCCTTCTGCTCCACGAGACTGAATAAGTGCGATTTTAGACCTTAATTCAGGAATGGTGAAGGTTTCATATACATTTCGATTACTCTCAAAATCTTTGGGAGATAGATTGATGAGTGTGTCTTTGGCAGTAGCATGAAATACAAGCTGGTCTTTCATCACTCCTAAAGTTCGAATCTTATAATCAAAAATTCGCCATTTTTGGGTACTATCATTCCATTCAATACGTTTGGCAGATAATTTTTCAATAAGTTTATTGTTTTCAATTCTTTCTAAAGTGAAATCAAACCCTCGTTTTTGTTCATTATTATAGCTCGACATGTAGGCGTATGTATTGGGAGCTACCGCCGTATGAAAATCTCGCTCTGAAAAGTAAAATTTTTCATTCACATATACGCTTTCAAAAGCCAATCGTACTTTATTGGCTTTTGGTAAAATCCATCCTACCATCACAAAGGAAAGCAGTGCCACCAAAGAAGCACCAATGAAATAAGGCCTCATCAATCTCGTAAAACTTGTACCGCTGCTCAAAATAGCCACAATTTCGGTATGGGCTGCCATTTGTGCCGTAAAAAATACAGTGGAAATGAATATCATCAACGGACTGATGTAATTTGCCCAATAAGGAGCCAAATTGGCATAATACGAAAATAATATTGCCCTCATAGGAGCATTTTTTTGTATAAAATCATCGTTTTTCTCTACAAAATCAATAACCATGATAATCAAAACAATGACTAATACAGCAAAAATATAGGTTTTTAAGAAACGTTTGATTAAGTATTTATCGAGAATATTCATATTTGTTATCTAAATTTATACGCCAAAGACCTCTTCATCAACCGGACTTTGAAGTTTTACCAACAGATTTCTGGCAACTTCATGGCTAACAAATATTTGGCTGGTATCATTCAACAATAAATGATATGATTTATCAAAATCACTGATGGCAATCACTTTAAGGGTACTCCCCAAAGTAATTTGATATTTGTCTAAATGTTGAAGAAATACAGGAGAATTGACCGAAACCCCCATCATCACAACGGATTCATTGAGTGGGATTTCAGAGAGTTTTTGATAACTGACAGAGGGCATTTTTCCTTTTGCATCTGGAATTGGGTCACCGTGCGGGTCAAATTTAGGTTTCCCTAAAAAAACATCCAATCGTTCGGTCAATTCCAACGAATCAATATGCTCCAATTGTTCGGCAATTTCATGAATTTCATCCCATCCAAAACCCAATTTTTCAACCAAAAAAACTTCCCAAAGGCGATGTTTTCGAATGATATTTAAGGCAATTTTTTCACCATTATTGGTCAAAGTAACCCCTTGGTATTTACGATAATTTATATAGTTTTTCTCTGCTAATTTTCGTAGCATGTCGGAAACAGATGCCGCTTTGGTTTGTGTATGCTCGGCTAACTGATTGGTGCTTACCTCATTCCCTCCGTATTGTTCGCTGAGAATGTAAATGATTTTTAAATAATTTTCTTCGGTGAAAGATATCATACATTTAATCCGTTGGGAAAAGAGCCATGGTTTGATTCATTAAAAGGCTTATTTGCTTTTCTTACATTGCAAAAGTACGTTTTTAGATTAATTAAACAAAATTTTAGACAAACCTAAAAATATGTTTTGATTAATTAAGAAATCTATTTAAGTTTGTAAAAAAACAAAAAGAGATAAATTAAGTATGGACATACACAAAAAGGCTTGGAAATTCACAACAAATGGTTCTTTGTCGTTGCCAGAGGTACATGGGTCAATTGAGGTCCCTAACAAAGGCAGTTTTTTTAAGAAATTATCGGTATTTATTGGCCCTGGATTGATGGTGGCTGTTGGCTATATGGATCCGGGAAATTGGGCAACGGATATTGCTGGCGGTGCAAAATTTGGATATAAATTATTATCGGTCATTTTGATTTCAAATATTTTTGCCATGCTATTACAGCATTTGTCGCTCAAGCTGGGCATTGCCACAGGGCGTGATTTGGCTCAGGCTTGTCGTGATGCTTATTCTAAACCCGTTTCGATGCTCTTATGGTTTTTGGCCGAAATTGCCATTGCTGCCTGCGACTTGGCGGAGGTCATTGGTGCTGCTGTTGCATTGAATCTATTGTTTCACATCCCGATTACCTATGGTATTATCATCACAGGTATTGATGTTTTGCTGATACTTTTTCTACAAAACAAGGGTTTTAGAATTATCGAATCGATTGTGGGGGGATTAATTTTACTTATTTTGTTGTGTTTTGGCTATGAAATTTGGGTTTCTGCCCCAAATGCCTTGGAAGTTTCTAAAGGATTAATTCCAAGTACCGAAATCATCTCAAATCCCGAAATGTTGTATATTGCCATTGGAATCCTAGGAGCAACTGTCATGCCTCATAATCTTTATTTACATTCAAGTATTGTTCAGACCCGAAAAATAGAACAGACTTTTGAGGCAAAAAAGAGTGCCATCAAATTTGCCACCATCGACTCAACCGCTTCTTTATTTATTGCATTTTTTATAAATGCTGCCATATTGATAATGGCTGCCGCAACTTTTCACGTCAGTGGCAACAAAGAAATTGCTGATATTACAGATGCGTATCATTTATTAGACCCTATTTTGGGAGTGAAGCTTGCTGGTCTATTTTTTGCAGTTGCTTTGCTGGCGGCAGGGCAAAACTCTACCTTGACTGGTACTTTGGCAGGGCAAATTGTCATGGAGGGCTTTCTCAATATCCAAGTCAAGCCATGGATTAGACGCTTGATAACCAGACTTTTGGCGATTGTTCCGGCTCTAGTGGTGGCAATTATATATGGAGAAAAGGGAACTTCGGAGCTTTTGGTACTTAGCCAAGTAATCCTTTCGCTTCAACTTAGCTTTGCGGTTGTGCCATTGGTATTATTTACTTCGGATAAACTTAAAATGGGGGCGTTTGTCAATTCAAAAGCTCTGACAGTCATTACATGGTTGGTTGCTGCCATAATTATCTTACTGAATAGTTATTTACTGTTTGATACATTTCTGTAAAGAGGAATAAAAAAATAATTATTGATAAATAATTGTAAAATTGACACTTAATATTTTAATTCGCATAATTTATCAATTAAAAGACTCTTCAAAACCTAATAAAATGTCGAAACTTTCTATTACAATTGGTCAAAAAGAATATTTTCCTTTTATCAAAAACGGGATTCCGTTTGAGGGAAAAGAATCAGATAATTATTTAGCCTTCAAATTTTACGATGCAAATCGTGTGGTTGGCGGAAAAACAATGGCAGAGCATCTGAGATTTGCTACTGCATATTGGCACACATTCTGCGGAAATGGCGGAGACCCATTTGGGCCAGGCACAAAAGATTTCCCTTGGGATGCCGCCAATTCTCCGATGCAAGCAGCCAAAGACAAATTGGATGCAGCCTTTGAATTTATGACAAAATTAGGCACTCCTTTTTATTGTTTCCACGATATAGATATTGCTCCAGAAGGTAATTCCCAAGCAGAATTTGAGAAAAACCTTCAGGAAATTGCAGCTTTGGCAAAGTTGAAACAACAAGAAAGTGGGGTGAAATTATTGTGGGGTACAGCTAATTTGTTCTCTCACAAGCGTTTCATGAATGGAGCTTCTACTAATCCAGATTTTGCGGTGGTAGCTCACTCGGGTTTTCAGGTGAAAAATGCCATTGATGCTACTATTTCTTTGGGTGGAGAGGGTTATGTATTTTGGGGCGGACGTGAAGGGTATCTGTCATTATTAAATACATATACAAAAAAAGAAATTGACCACTTGGCTCAATTCTTAACAATGGCACGTGATTATGCAAGAAAGCAAGGGTTTAAAGGTAAATTCTATATCGAGCCAAAACCTTGCGAACCTTCAAAACACCAATATGATTATGATGTCCAAACTGTCGTTGGATTTTTGAGACATTATGGTTTGGATAAAGATTTTCAATTGAATGCTGAAGTGAATCACGCTACATTGGCGGGGCATACATTTGCTCATGAGTTGCAAATGGCGGCTGATGCTGGTATGTTGGGAAGTATCGATGCCAATCGTGGAGATTACCAAAACGGTTGGGATACCGACCAATTTCCAATCGATTTGTTTGAGTTGACAGAAGCAATGCTAGTTATCTTAGAGGCTGGTGGATTTACGACTGGAGGTATCAACTTTGATGCAAAAACTAGAAGAAACTCAACCGACCTTGAGGATATATTTATAGCCCATATTGCAGGAATGGATGCCTTTGCACGTGCATTACTCATTGCCCATGATATACTTGAAAAATCGGCTTATAGAAAACTGCGTGCAGATCGTTATGCTTCGTTTAATGCTGGTGATGGTGCTTTGTTTGAGGCTGGGAAGTTAGGTTTGGAGGATTTGCACAGAATTGCTCTGTCAACTGGCGAACCAAAACAAATCAGTGGCAAACAAGAATTGTTCGAAATGATTATCAATCAATATATTTAATAGATAAATTATTGAACTAATTTGTCTTTACTCATTCACAAAAGCTACTCTCAGGGGTAGCTTTTGGTATTTTGGGAACTTCCTGTCCGTTCCCGCCTGACCGCTATTCGTCAAAACATGATATTTATTGCTGAATTATCAAGAAAAATTTAGAACTTTGATGCCGTAATGCTAACAAATGAATAAAAATACTTTAATTTCGTTTCATAATACTAAATGTCCAAAAATCGATTTTCTTTGTAGAAAGTATGAATAAATCTCCAAATTTGGTAATTCTGATGGTGAATGTACTCAAATATTTACTGACAGCAGTCTTATTGTTTGTCACTTCCATAAATTTTGCCCAAAAAAACAAAAAAGCTATCAATGAGGTATTTGATGAGCAAGACCTAAAGTCGGAGGCTTTTTTGATTGATGGGATTAAATTACTAAATGCCGAAAACCCAGAAAAAGCAATAGCATACTTTAAAAAAGCAGCTGAAATAAAGCCAAATAGTTCGGGTATAAATCTGATGTTGGCAAAAGCTTATTTGGCAAGCGACGACCAAGCCAATGCAACTCTTCATGCCGAAAAGGCTGTCAAAGGGGAAGAGGGTAATAAGTTCTGTATGAAGTTTTTGGCAGAAATTTATCAAAAACAACGGAGATTCAAGGAGGCAGTAGATTTATACGAAAAAATAGCCGAAAAATTTCCCAATGATATAGATAACTATTTCGACTTGTCGAATCTCTATATTGCCCAAGAAAAGTATTCGGAAGCTATCAATATTTATAATAAAATTGAGAGGACGATTGGTTTAAGCGAAGAAATTACGCATCAAAAACAATTAATTTATCTGAAACAAAACAAACTGGAAAAAGCCATCGAAGAAGGAGATAAACTGATTGCCTCCGAGCCTTCAGATGAAACTTATGTCATTAAACAAGCCCAAATATTAATTTCCAATGAACGAAATGAGCAAGCTCTTGGTCTTTTGCAACAAGCCCTGAAAAAAAATTCTGATTTAGGGGAAGCTCATGTTTTATTGGCAGAAATTTATCGAAAACAAAGTAACTTTTCAAAGTGTAGAGAGGAATTAAAATTGGCTTTTGAAAACAAGAATTTATCAAAGGACATCAAGCTAAAAATTTTAGGTAGCTCTTTACTGATGCTCAAACAAGACAACCAACCGGAAGTGCTTGATGAATTAATACAATTGACGGAAGGGTTTATCAAACAAGTACCAAATGAAGCCAAATCACTTGTTTTTTTAGGGGACTTGCTGATGAAAAAGGGAGAAGTCGAACAAGCAAGAGACCGATATGTAGAGGCATCTAAAATTGACAAGGCGAGCTTTGAGCTTTGGTTGGCGATTATTGAGTTGGATTCCAAACTAAATCAAACTGCTCAGTTGGCAAAACATTCGGAAGAAGCGGTAGAATATTTTCCGAACCAAGCTGTTTTTTGGTATCACAATGGAGTCGCTAATTTCTTATTGAAAAAATTCAAAGAATCGGCTTCTGCCTTAGAAGAGGCTCTTCATTTGGCGTTGGATAATCAGGAGCTGGCAAAACATGTCAACGCATTATTGGGTGACACCTACAATGAATTAAAAGACTATAAAAAGTCTGATGAAGCATACGAATCTGTATTAAAAATAGAACCAAACAACGAAATTGTTCTTAATAATTACAGTTATTATTTATCAACCCGAAAAGAAAAGTTAGAGCGAGCCTTGGAATTATCCACACAATTAATAGCTATTTCTCCCAATAATTCAACGTTTTTGGATACCCATGCTTGGGTTTTTTATACACTGAAAAACTACGAGAAAGCAAAAGAATATTTGGAAAAAGCAATTCTTTCGGAGGCTCAGGTTAGTGGCACAATCGTCGAGCATTATGGCGATGCTTTATATCAGCTCGGACAAAAAGAGAAAGCGTTGGAAGAATGGAAAAAAGCGAAAAAAAAGGGAGAAACAAGCCAATGGATTGATAAAAAAATTCAAACAGGGCAATTATTCGAATAAAACAGTTAAGAAAATGTTGAAAAAATCATTAATTTTTACTTTAAGTATGTTGGCAATTTTAGGGATGTCTGCCTGTAAGCGTCAAAATCGTGCCAATGCTCCTCTGATTGTAGCATCAGATTCTTTGTCCATAGAGCTTCCTCCTCCGATTTCATCCAAAGATAGTAGCAATGCCTCGGTCTCAGAGGTTGAAAAAATTAAAATTCAACCAGCCGAGCTAGAATTTAAGTATTTGAATATCAAGTCTAAAGTGAATTTTATTTCGTCTGGAGAAGAACAAAATTTCCCAGTAAATATTCATATTAAAAAAGACAGCATTATTTGGCTTTCGGTAGTGGTTGGATTAGAGGGAGCGAGAGCAATTATTACAAAAGATTCGGTGATGTTTTTGGATAGATTACATCGGACGTACTATAAATATGATTTTGCGGGTTTGAGCCAATTATTTCATTTTGATTTGAACTATGGCTTGGTTGAGTCAATATTGATTGGGAATTTACCCATTAAGAAAAGAGACCACGATGTTGTCATGAGAAAGGACTCAAATTTTGTGATTAGCCAACAAGAGAATTTTTTGCAGATTGAGAATTTGATATTGGGAACAAATGAAAAGTTAGCCAAAGTCAATGTCAAAGATTCGAGTGGAACAAATGCAATGGAAATTAATTATGCTAATTTTCTGAATTTAGGAGAATTTTTGATTCCCCAAGAAATAAAAGCAAAAATTGAGGCATCGAAATCTGGTAGGGAAATCAAAACAGCCATACAATTGCAACACAGTAAGATAGAATTGCTTGAGCAAAGCCCTGGTTTTAATTTTAACATTCCTGCTTCTTATACAAGAAAGTAATGAAATTATTTGTAAAATTTGGCAATTTAAACCATGATTTATAGAAAAAAAAGCTATTTTATTGTCTTGCTTGTTTTGTCGATTTTATCGATAAACACTGATTCCTTTGCCCAAAGCAAAAAGAAATCACGACGCCAATTGGAACTTGAAAAGAAAAGAAATCTAAGTAAATTGGCAGAGACAAAAAAGGCATTAGAGAATACCCGAGAAAAAAAAGAAGTGACTGTTGGGAAAATTAAAGCCATCAAAGAGCAAATTACTACACAAGAGGAGCAAATCAGCTTGATGGAGCAAGACATGGAATTGATAGAGATGGAAATGCTCGACATCATCGATGCACAGAAAATGCTGGCAAGAAAGCTCGATTCACTAAAAAAAGAGTATGCCGCCATGCTTTATGATGCTTCCAAGGTAAGTGGAAAAATCAATCAATTGACCTTTTTATTCTCGGCAGCGTCTTTCAATGATTTTATCATGAGGTATAAATATATTCAACAATATACCGAAAATAGAAAAGCTCAAGCCGAGCAAATCACCAAAATTGTCGCCTTGTTGAGAGAGCGACAAAGCAATTTAGAAGATAAGAAAAAAGATAAAAAAAGAATCGTTTCTGCCAAAATGACGGAAGCTGAATTTTTGGAACAGCTCAAAAATCGCCAATCTGAAATGGTAAGCGAGCTTTCTAAGAAAGAACAAGAATTGCGAACAGAGATAGAAGCAGCCCGAAAGTCGGTAAATAATTTGGAATCTGCGATTGCCAAGGTCGTAGCAAGAGAAATTGCTCGAAAAAATCGAGAAAAAGAATTAAATCAAGATAAAATCGCAAAGCTTTCGACCCCAAAAAGCAAAGCCAAAGTATCTAAAAATAACCTAACCACAGACCCAGAAGCCAAAATAAGCCTTGCATTTGCTGCTGCAAAAAAACGATTGCCTTGGCCGGTACAATCTGGATTTATTTCGGATAGATTTGGCGTAAAAGAACACCCAGTCTTGAATGGTGTCATGATAAATAATAATGGAGTCGATATCCAAACCTCCTCAAATGCAACCGTGAGAGCTGTGTTTGGGGGCGAAGTAAAAGATATTTCCAACATTCCGGGTTTGGGTAATGTTGTATTGATACAGCATGGAGAATATTTTACGGTTTATGCCAATTTAAAACAAACTTTCGCCACGGTTGGGCAGAAGGTTTTGGCTAAAGAAACCATCGGAACAGCTGGCGAATCTGGCGGAGCAACTGAGATGAACTTTCAGGTTTGGCACAATAGCGAACATTTGAATCCAGAAAATTGGTTAGTAGCAAGATAATAACAAAATAAAATGTCGGTACATAGCGAAATTAAACGAGTAACAACCCATACTTTGTTGGAGTTGAAACGAAAAAATGAAAAAATTGCCTGTTTGACAGCATACGATTATTCAATGGCTAAAATAGTAGATGCTGCTGGAGTAGAACTTATTTTGGTTGGAGATTCTGCTTCAAACGTGATGGCGGGTTATGAAACTACCCTACCGATTACTTTAGACCACATGATTTATCATGCTCAGTCCGTTGTGAGGGCTGTCAAAAGGGCTTTGGTAGTGGTAGATTTGCCTTTTGGTTCTTATCAAGGAAATTCAAAAGAGGCTCTACATTCTGCCATTAGAATTATGAAAGAATCGGGGGCTCATGCTGTCAAATTGGAAGGAGGAATTGAAATTAAAGATTCTATCGAAAGAATATTAAGTGCTGGAATTCCTGTCATGGGACACCTTGGGCTGACACCACAATCCATTTATAAATTTGGAACATATAGTGTTCGGGCAAAAGAAGAGCAAGAAGCCGAATTGTTGATTGCAAATGCTAAAATGCTGGAAGATATTGGTTGTTTTGGCATGGTATTAGAAAAGATTCCCGCAACATTAGCCGAAAAAGTGAC
>CAYUFZ010000009.1:11107-30378 GCA_964444025.1 uncultured Emticicia sp. | reverse complement strand
AAATGTTTCTTTTGATGATGATGCGATACAAGATTTTTTTTCTTCTAGTCATCAATGGGCGCTCGTTACCAAAATTACGCAATCAGGGCTTTCTGTATTAGCGGTGGTAAAATTAAATCCTTATGATTTCCCGTTATCTTTTTCTGGAAGTGCTATTGCAAAAACGTTAGAACTTGCTAATGCAACTTTGTTACAAGATGATTTGTTTTATAGCCAAAAATATCAAATTGCGAATGCCCAATAATCGTATTTACCAAGTTACCGGCATAAGCTGGACGTACATTTTCAGGAAGTTCGGTAATTTTATCTCTAAAATGAGCAAAATTCGTCACCACATTGTATTTTAAATCATTGCCTAGCGTTCCACGATAACCTAAAACAAATTCCCATCCTTTATTAGATTTTGCAGCCCCATTGACAGCCTTCGTCTGCCCTTCTCCTAGAGTCGCTGCTACCGGAGGAGTGATTAAAATCCCAGAAGTTTTACGAGAAAAATAATCAAATGAACCAAAAATTTTGTTGTTCAAAATAGCATAATCTAATCCTACGTTTACTTCGTCGGTTGTTTCCCATTTTAACCCTGAGTTAGCTGCTTGCGTTTGAACAAAGCCTGACGGTAATGTTCCTGTATTCGCACCTGACAACGAATAAGCCGTTCCGATATTCATATATTGCTCCCAGAATCCACCCACTAATTGAGCTTGAGTGGTACCATATCTTGTGTCGAACAAACCAAAACGTGCCAAATCTCCAATTTGTTGATTTCCAACACGCCCTACACCTATCCTCGCTTTTAATTCTGAGAATATTTTATTGTTTTTCATAAATCCTTCTTGGTCTATTCTCCAACCTAAAGAGGCTGCGGGAAATATCCCGTATTGGTTATCCGCCCCAAAACGAGAAGAACCATCACGACGAACGGTAACTGCGGCTAAATATTTATCTGAAAAATTATAATCAATGCGAGCAAATTGAGAGAATAAGCGATGCCCTGTCGAACCACCCGAAACCGTCGTATTACCTGTACCTGCATTCAAAGTAAAGTAGTCTTCTGTTTGAATGGCAAATCCTTCTTTTTTGGTTGATTGAAAATCCACATCTGTTTTGATATATTCTGTTCCAAGCAAAAACTTGAATTGATTCTTGGTATTCAAATCGAAGTTATAACGTAAAGTATTTGACCACGTAGTGCTTAAATAATGATTTTGGTCAAAAGCTAAACTATTAGTAGTACGGTTAAATGCTCCTTCTGAAAATGTCGGGGTAATGATTTTATTCAAAAACGTGGCATTGTCAGCTCCTAAGTTTGATTTAAAAAATAAGTTTTTAATCGGTTGGATTTCCACAAAAATATTTCCAAAAGAACTCAAACGATTGGCATTATTCCATTTGGCGATGTCTTGCATGTGTAGTGGGTTATTTCTATCCGAATATCCACCACCTGAGGCACCAGCATACGTTACACCATCTTTCTGAAAAACAGGAATGGTAGGAGCTAAAGTAACTGCCAAGAATGTTGTCGCCGCTCCTCCTAAATCTCTTGCAGTAAGCGTTTCATTAGAATTAGCGATGCGTAGGTTTACTCCAAATTTCAGCTTATCATTAAACGCCCTTGTCAATGCATTGATACTGCCACTCAAACGATCGTAATTAGTGAATCTCAACATACCCGTATTTTTCAATTGCCCTAGGTTGATTTCGATTGACGAGTTTTTATTGCCATAAGATGCCGTAAAGTCATTTTTAGTAACGATACCTGTTTTATACATCACATTTTGCCAATCTGTGTCACCGACAGGTGTATTGGCATCTCCACCTACCAAAGGCTTCACGGCAACACTGCTTAGTATTGGATTTTTAAAATCATTATTCCAACTAAAAGAATAGATATCTCCATAGCCCGCAGCAGGGTCTTGTCCGTCATTAACAGATGCTTGCCAAAGAGCTTTCCCCCTATCAATTGAGTTTAGCATCTTAAAACGCATTGATTTCTCCGATTGTGCAGAGACACTACTATTAAATTGAAATTCCACTTTGCCGTTAGTATTTCCACCATTTTTGGTTGTAACGATGATAACGCCATTTGATGCTCTTGCCCCATAAATAGATTCTGCGGAAGCATCTTTCAATACTTGTACAGACTCTATATTGGCAGGATTCATATTCTGAAATACCTCTGGTCGTGTCGTTGGAATTCCATCAATAATATACAATGGGTCATTATTTCCCAAAGTATTTGCTCCACGAATTAGAATTCGGCTATTTGAACCATTGGGCGAACCGTCTTTCTCAATATATAAACCAGGTACACGCCCTTGTAAAGACTGCATAGGATTTCCTGAACTATTGTTTTTGAGAGGTTTTAAATCAACAACTACAACTGAGCCAGTCAAATCTTCTTTTCGTTGAGAAGTATATCCAACTACCACTACTTCCGTCAATTCTTTGCCGGGTAATAACGTTACTTGCACCATACTTTTACCGTTGATACTTACTTCTTGCGTTGTATATCCGATGAATGATATTTGTAACGTTGAAGCATTTTCGGGTACAGAAACAGCAAATTTACCATTCGTATCCGTGATAGCCCCAACCTTTGTACCAGTGACTTGTACACTTGCTCCGATTAAAGGCTCATTGTTATCCCCTCCTCGGACAGTGCCAGTAACTTGGCGTTGGGCATAAGTCAATTGTAATGAACATATCATCACAATAAAGCATAATAGAGTTTTTTTCATCATTTGAATTGTTTTTAATTAGATATAGGTTACTAAACTTTACTCATATTGAGTGATTTATTCATTAAAGCATGAATGTCTTTTTCCAAAATAAGGGGAGATGCCCCATGATGGGTGGCGATTAAAGCACCTACGGCACATGCTTCCGTAAGGGAATCGCCAATGGGTTTCTTTTTTAATAAATTTGAAACAAAAGATGCCAAAAACGAATCTCCACTACCAATTGTATCCACTACTTCTACCTCAAATCCATTGCTTGAGAAAAATTGGTTGTTGTGTAATAACATCGCCCCATCTTCGCCTAAGGTCAGGCAAATTGTTTTGATACCGAATAATATCGACAAACGATGCATATTTTCCTGAATCGTACTTGATTGAAAAAACCATTGGGAGATTTCTTCTAGTTCTAAGTGATTAAGCTTCAATAAATCTGTATTTTGCAATAAAAACTCAATCGTTTCTTTGCTATAATGGGGTGGTCGTAAATTGATATCCAGCACTTTAAAAGTTGCCATTTTAAGAAATTTTTTAAGCGTATCGAAAGTTTGTTCTGACCTTGCAGAAAGGCTTCCGAACACAAAACAATCCGCATTTTTGACCGCTTCTAAAGCAGCAGACTCTACCGAAATATAGTCCCAAGCTACTGGTTTTACGATTTTATAACTTACGCTATTTTTGTTATCCATATTCACCTTCACGATACCTGTTAGGTGGGTATGTCCGTGTTGAACAAATTGTATATCCAAGCCTTTTTCCTCTAAAAAATGAATGAGTTCAGTCCCTAAATCATCCGTTCCTACCCTACTAATAATGGTAGCATGATTACCAAAATTATTTAGGTGAATAGCGACATTCATGGGAGCTCCTCCAGGCATTTTTCCAGTAGGTAGCATATCCCATAGCATTTCTCCAAAGCAAATAATATTTTTTTGTGTCTGATTCATCTAATTAGTGTGCTATGATAATATTATCGATGTTTTCAAGAGACTTTCCTTTGGTTTCAGGCATCATTTTCCATACAAAAAGCAATTGTAAAAGCATCATTACTGAAAAAAACGCAAAGACAATTCCTCCGCCAAAAGTCTCAGCAATGTAGGGAAAAGTAAAAGTGATGATACTTGCCATCAACCAATGTGTGAAACTGCCCAATGCTTGTCCACTAGCTCTAACTTCATTTGGAAATATTTCAGAAATAAAAACCCAAATAACGGCTCCTTGAGAAAAAGCAAAAAAAGCAATATAAGCAAAGAGATAAAAGGGTACATTTATTCCCATTTTTTGTGTGAAAAAAGCAGCGGAAACAAGTATGAGGCTAATAATTAAACCAAAAGAGCCAAAAATCATTAAAGCCCTCCTTCCAAACTTATCAATGAAAGAAATACCCAAAAGTGTAGAAACAAGATTGATTAATCCAATACCTGCTGATGAAAGCAAAGCAGAATCTTTGCCAATACCTGCCATTTCAAAAATACGTGGAGCAAAATAAATAACTGCATTTATTCCTGAAACCTGATTGAATAATGCAAACAAAACCGCCAACATAATAGGCTTACTATAAGCCAACTGGAACAAAGGCACATCTACCTTTGTACTCTTTTCCCTAACAGATGCAATGATTTGTTCGGTAGAAGATTTATCAATCGTTTGTAAAATTTTTCGTGCAGCAGAAATATCTCCTCGTTTCAATATCAACCAACGTGGACTTTCGGGAATGAGTAAAACCGTAATCGTAAAGATAATCGAAGGAAAAGCTTGTACTCCCAACATCCAACGCCACTCATTTTCTTGTATAAAATCAGCAATGAAATAATTGGAAAGATATGCCATCAAAATTCCAAAAACGATATTGAATTGAAACATCGCCACCAAACGACCTCGCTTCGCAGCAGGAGCGATTTCGGAAATATATAGCGGAGCGACAACAGAAGAAATCCCAACTCCAAGTCCGCCCATAAATCTAAAGATTAAAAAAATCAGCCAATCAACAGCATAAGCTGTGCCAATAGAAGATAGTAAATAGAGCAGTGCTATGATGAGAAGAGATTTTTTTCTACCTAATTTCTCGGCAGGGATACCACCAATCACAGAGCCAACCACCGTACCCATAAGTGCTATCGAAACAGTAATACCATGCTCAAAGGCATTCAAACTCCAGAGTTTTTGCAGTGTTTGCTCTACACCAGAAATAACCGCCGTATCGAAGCCAAATAAAAAGCCTCCGAGTGCAGCTGAAAGTGACCAGAAAAATATTTTAATATTTTGATTCATCATAAACTTGTTTGGTTTCGTGAATCAAAATTACAGCGAAGGTTTATTAATGGATTTTAGTATTCTTTCAAAAAAATACAAATTTGATACATTTTCATAAACACCTATTAATCAGCATTTTATTAAAAAAAATTTCCAGAAAATATAACAATTGTAACAAACTATATCAATCTTGTTACATGTTAGCACTCCGCCATTCTGTTGGAGTCTGACTAGTCTTTTGCTTGAAAAAGGTAGTAAAATAGCTTGGGGTACTGAAACCCAGTTCATAGGCTATTTCTGCAATGTTTTTTTCTTGCTCTTTCAGCAAAATTTTGCCCTTTTGAAGTTTATATTCCCCTATGTATTCCGCAACATTTTTATTGGTTAATGCAGAAATTTTCCTAAAAAGCTGCACCCTCGACATTCCTAGTTCTTGACTTAATTTTTCTACGGAAAGTGTACTATCTTTAATATTTTTTTCAATTAATGCTTCAAACTCAAGTAAAAATCGACGTTCTCCTTTTTGTAAATGATTGGGATTGACGACCTCATTAGAAAACTTCCGTCTCATTCTATCACGATTATCCACCAACCCTTTCAATTTTTCTTCCAATAATTGCAAGTTAAAAGGTTTTAAAATATAATCATCTGCCCCAGCTTTTGTTCCCTCAATTTGGCTTTCGATTTGGCTTTTGGCAGTAAGCAATATGACAGGAATATGGGATGTTCTGAAGTCAGATTTTACTTTTTGAGTCAATCCAAAACCATCCATACCAGGAAGCATCACATCACAAATAATTATATCAGGAATGTAGGATAAAATCTCATCCCAACCTTGTTCAGCATGTTCGCTGACGACAACATTGTAACTTTTTTCTAATTTTTGCTTCAAAAACAAGTTCAAATCTCGATTATCTTCTATAAGAATAATTGTATTTTCAAATGTTTGTTTGATGTCATTTTGAATAAATACAGGTTCACTGTCTTCATATTCTTTCGATAATTCTGAAGCAATTGTGCTTGTTTTTTCTCCCAAAAATTGTGTAGATTCAATAACAGGCAACATGATTTTAAAAGTCGTCCCTTTGTCTTTTTCTGAATTAAGAATTATTTCCCCTCCGTGTAGTGCCACAAATTCGTGCGAAAGAGCCAAACCTAAGCCCGTTCCCAACGAAATTTTTTTATTCCCTCTATAAAACAAATCGAAAGCATGAGATTTTTCTTCTGTACTCATTCCAATTCCATTGTCTGCAATATTAATCTCAATTTTATCCATATTTTTTAAAATCGACACATGAATGAAGCCTCCATTAGGTGTAAATTTGAAAGCATTTGAAATGATATTGAATAATACCTTATCTAACTTTTCGGCATCAAAACAAAAAAACAGCTCTTTGAATGGACTAATAAACTGTAAATCAATATTCTTTTGCTTTGCTTTTACCCTGAAATCACTTACAATATCTTTGATAAATCCTACCAAATCATTTGGACTAAGCTCTAATTCCATTTTTCCTGCATCAAGCTTTCTCATTTCCAAAAGCTGATCAACCAACCGCAACAAGCGATTTGCATTTTTGTATATCAGCTGAAGGGTACTTCGGATTTCTTTGGTATCACTGCTTTTTCGTTGTAGCAAATCCTCCGTTGGGGTGAGAATCAGACTTAATGGCGTTTTGAACTCATGCGAAATATAGGAATAAAACCTCATTTTATCTTCTGTTGCTTTTTGTGCCAATAAAGAGACTTTTTCGATTTCATTTTTTTGCTCAAGAATTGCCAAATTTTGCTCTTCTAACATTCGATTGGATTGCTGTTTTTCTTGTAAAATAAAATACAAAAAAACACCTAAAATAACCACAATTATGAGCAAAGCACTCATAAAATAAAGTCGGTTTCGTTGGGTGGAGTATGTTTTGTTTAATTCGGTGATTTTCAATACTTCACGCTCAATCTCGACTTGTTGCTCCTTAATTTTCTGAATTTGAGACAGCATGATATCTACATTATCGGCTGTTATGACGTTTGTCAAGAGCTTATTTTCTTTCTCAAATGGCTGTTTTTTCAGAATTTTTACAGCCGCTTGAATCGCTTCTGCTCCACCAGTAGGATATAGCAAAGTAGCGTTTAGCACACCATTTTTCACATCCTTCATGCCTTTTGTTATTGGAATGGCATCAATTCCCACAAAGAATAATTTATTTGTTTTTCCCATTTTTTGGGCTGCATTATAGGCTGACAAAGCAAGAAAATCCGTATGTGCAAAAACAATATTTATTTCGGGATGTTTACTTAAGACTTCTGGCAAATATCCATTTATATCTTCTAAGCCATGCTTTACTTCGATAGTTTTTACTATTTTCAAATTGGGTGAATCCTGAATCGCCTCTTTAAATCCTCGATTTCTTTCAGTTGCTGGAGAAGATGTCATCTCTAGTTGTATTTCAACAATATTGCCTTTTTCTTCAAATTTGTTAGAAATAAATTTACCAGCGGTTTTGCCTATTTCATAATTGTCGGCACCAATAAAAGCAGAATAATAAGAAGAATTAGTTTTTCGGTCAACAAAAATGATGGGAATACCAGACTTGTATATTTCGTCGATAACAGCTGTAAGAGGCTGAGACTCATTTGGGGTAATAATCAATAAATCTATTTTTTGTTTGGCTAATGCTCGAATCTGTTCAACCTGCTTTTCGGTATCGCTATAAGATTCTATTATTTCTAATTTCACTTCCGGATGAAATGCCAGCTCTCTTTTCATTTCGCTATTCATCACATCTCGCCACTCGTCATGGCAACATTGTAAAAATACAATTCTGTATTGGTGTTCTGGCTGAAAAGAACATGAATTGCTTGAAAGCAAAATAAATGCTATGATTGAAACCTGTAAAAATATATTCTTCATACAACAAAATTATTCTTTCCAACAGAAATATACTATCAAAAAAAGTTCAAGAACTATTTAAAATGTTACATTGTATCTTTTCTGGATTAATAAAAATAATATTTTCACCAAGCACCATTTGTATTTTCATTCCTTATCATTATTTTAGTAAAATATTTTTGCTAAAACTATTTTGCTGTGATAAAAAAATTCAACCATCGAGGCTTGCGGGCAGTCGCTGCTATACTTGCTGTATTTTTAGGTATGCTTAGTCCAAATAAGACATACGCCCAAAACATAAATCATCCCGATATGGGTTCTGATGCTTTTATTCAACGTTTTTTTTCGGCTCAAATTAATGAAAATCTAAACGAAGAAATTATCGAATCGCTCTATCAATTGTATCTCCATCCATTGGATATCAACAGAGCCAGCAGCGAAGAATTATCCTCGCTTTATCTTTTATCTCCCCCCCAAATCGGTGCTATTATAGCCCATCGAGAAAAATTTGGCGATTTTTTAAGCATTTATGAGCTTCAGACAATTGAGGAATTAGACCACGACATCATTCAAAAGATTTTACCCTTTGTAGCAGTAAAATTCCATCTAAACAGAAAAACACTCGCTGAAAGTATCAACCGTGCAAGCGAGCATTATTTGGTCATTCGAAACCAACAAAATTTAGAAAAATCACGTGGGTTTCTTGAAAAAAATTATCTTGGTTCTCCCCAACACCTTTATGCCCGCTACAGGCTCAGCCACCCAAAAGATTTCCAAATTGGATTGATTATTGAAAAAGATGCCGGCGAAAAAAACTATCTGGACTATGCCACTTTTCATTTTCAAATTCGGGACAAAGGGCAACTTAAAAATCTCATTATTGGCGATTATCAAATGCAATTTGGGCAGGGACTAGTGGCTTCCGCAGGATTTTCGTTGGGAAAGAGCAGCGAGGCTGTTGCTACTACTCGACGAAGTAGCTTGGGTATTCGTCCTTATAGTTCGCTCGTCGAAAGTGGTTTTTTTAGGGGATTTGCCATGACTTATAGGGTAAAAAAGTTTGAAATTACACCTTTTTATTCATCAATCAAGCAAGATGCCAATGCCGACACAACAAATCTCTCTGGGAATTCGTATTTTGGCTCAATTCTAAATAGTGGCTATCATCGCACAACAAAAGAGCTGCAAAATGCCAAGCAAATCAAAGAACAAAATATTGGTTTCAACCTCAATTATGTATTACCTAATGGACAAATTGGCGGAACACTCCTACAAACAACCTTTGATACTCCCATGCAAAAATCGCCTTATTTATACAATCAATTTGAATTTAGCGGACAAAAAAATCTCGTCTTTGGAAACTATTTTACTTATACTTGGCAAAATTTGAATTTCTTTGGAGAAGCGGCTCATTCAAGCAAGGGTGGAATGGCTGTGATTGGTGGTTTGGTTGGAGCTTTCGGAAAACAAATTGAATTTGCTCTCAATTTACGAAATTATCAAAAAGATTTTCACAGCTTTTATGCGAATGCTTTTGCGGAAGGTAGTCGAAATATAAACGAAAAAGGTGTTTTTTGGGGAATAAAATATATTCCTAAAAAAAACCTGATTTTTAGTGCTTTTTTAGATAAATTTCAGTTCCCTTGGTTGAAATATCAAATAGACGCTCCTTCTTTAGGATTTGATTATTTGGTAAAAGTAAGTTATCAGTTTAATAAAAAAAGTATCATTTATGCCCAATTCCATGAGGAACACAAATCAAAAAATTTACCCGATAATCTCACAAAAGCAGACATAATTCACCCGACTATTCGTCGAAATATCACTGGAAATTTCGATTTTTCACTTTCAAAAAATCTAAAAATACAATCAAAAGTTCAGCTCAACACATTTCAATTCAAAGATTTTAGTACGTCCAAAGGTTTGGCAATCATACAAGATATTGAGGGAAATATCAAAAAAACACAATTAAGGGCAAGAATTGCCTATTTCAATACCGACGATTACGACTCCAGAATCTATGCATTTGAAAATGATGTCCTCTATACCGTTTCTATGCCCATTTATTATGGAAAAGGCTTCAGAACCTATGCTATTTATAAATATAATCTCAACAAAAATATCGACTTATGGCTCAGGCTTGCCCGAACACAACTACTTTCTGGCGAAACAATGGGCAGTGGCACAGAACAAGTAAATGTCCCGTACAAAACCGATTGGAAAATACAAGTAAAATATCAATTTTGACAATGATACGCAACCAGCCCGTCAATTGGGCTTTTGACAATGTTTTTGATAGAAATAGCATATTTTACAGCCATTTTTCTAAGGATTTCTTGAAAATAAAAAGCAATAGAGCCTACAAAATTGCTACTTACTTCATGGCACATTGGGTATTTGAGAACATACCTTTCAAAAAAATCCGAGAAACAGGTTTCGGCAAGGTGATACATATATTCATGAGATAAATTGGAGCAAATAAAGGTAGCAAATGAGGCAAAATACCGATTTGGAAATGGTTGGTGGTATGCTTTTTCTAAAATTTCTAATCGACCCAATATGCCATATTCTTTTTCGAATAACTCACGAATATCGACAGGCATTCGTCGGTGCAAATAATCCAACAACAATGTTTTGCCGAGATGCCCGCCACTCCCTTCATCGCCTAGCCAAAAACCCAATGGCGGAATTTGAAACCCAGTATTTTTTCCATCAAAAAAAATAGAATTAGACCCTGTTCCCAGAATACAAGCAATGCCTGGTTCTATTCCACAACTTGCCCTTGCCGCTCCTACTACGTCGCTTTTGATTTCAAATGTCTTGTTATTTCCCAATATACTCATCAAAGCCTTTTCTACTATCAAGGCTTTTTCGTCGTTTGTCACACCTGTTCCATAATAAAAAACCTCCCTGATTTGTTTGCCATAATGAATCAACTCACTATTTTCTAGCATAGATACAATTTCGGAAGATTCCTGATAGTAAGGATTTATCCCCAATGTTTGTATAACCTTTTCAAAGCCTAAATTATCTACAATCCTCCAATCTGTTTTGGTAGAACCACTTTCAGCAATCAATTTCATAACATCAACCCAATTTAATATTTACACAAAACTATCAAAGCTATCACAAATCAAAAGTTTATCACCAATATTTTTTCTCAAAAATCTATTACAATAGAGCTGTATTTTATATAAATATCTGATAATAAGAACATTAACAATAAAAGTATATCTCCAACAAAGAAGCTTCTCAATCCTATAATCTTTCTGGTATTCTCCTCAAGCCAGTAAAGCATTAAAATAGCATCTAATAGGCAGTCTAAGCAAACAAAAGCTTAAATATAATCCAGATACAAAATTTAATTTTCAAGCATTCTTTTATATAAATATTCCAATAAATTATAAAACAAAAAAAACAAATTCGATTTAGAAAGAACATTGGCGAGAATTTAAACTTAAAAATTCGTTAAATTCGCACAAAAGCAACATTACACTTTACAGAACCATGGCAGAAGCGACTGAAAAACCATTGAATTTTATCGAGCAAATCATTGAAGAAGACATTGCTGCCGGCAAAAACGGCGGACACGTACTAACCCGTTTTCCACCTGAACCGAATGGCTATTTGCATATTGGTCATGCAAAATCCATTTGTTTAAACTTTGGTGTTGCACAAAAATACGGTGGAAAAACCAATCTAAGATTTGATGACACAAACCCCGTAACCGAAGATACTGAATATGTTGAATCGATAAAAGCTGATGTAAAATGGCTTGGTTTTGATTGGGCAAACGAATTTTATGCGTCAGATTATTTCGACCAACTCTATGAATTTGCATTAAACCTAATCAAAAAAGGTTTAGCATACGTCGATGAAAGCACTTCTGAAGAGATGGCGGCCATGAAAGGGACACCAACCACCCCCGGAATCAACAGCCCTTACAGAAACAGAAGTGTACAGGAGAACCTCGATTTGTTTGTCCGAATGAAAAATGGTGAATTTGCAGAAGGGTCAAGGGTATTAAGAGCAAAAATTGATATGGCATCGACCAATATGATTATGCGAGACCCAGTCATATACAGAATAAAATTTGCGACCCATCACCGAACAGGCGACAAATGGTGCATTTATCCAATGTACGATTTTGCACATGGGCAATCCGATTCTATCGAAAGCATAACCCATTCCATCTGTACCCTGGAGTTTGTGCCTCATCGTGAACTTTATGATTGGTGTATCAATAATTTAGAGATTTTCCCATCTAAGCAATACGAATTTGCACGATTAAGCCTTTCTTATGCCATTACGAGCAAAAGAAAATTATTGCAATTAGTGAACGAAAAATATGTTTCAGGCTGGGATGACCCCCGCATGCCGACCATTTCAGGAATGCGGAGAAGGGGATATACACCAGAAGCCATTCGTGAATTTTGCGACAGAATTGGTATTGCCAAAAGAGATAACCTAATTGATGTAAGCCTATTAGAGTTTTGTGTCAGAGAACATCTGAATAAAACTGCCACAAGAGTAATGGCTGTTTTAGACCCACTTAAAATAACCATTAGCAATTATCCAGAAGATAAAATAGAAACCCTGACAGCAGAAAACAATCCTGAAAATCACGAAGAAGGTAGTAGAAATATCTTATTCGGACGGGAATTATTCATTGAAAAAGAGGATTTTATGGAAAATCCGAGCAAGAAATACTTCCGTTTGGCTCCAGGACTTAAAGTTCGTCTAAAACATGCCTATATTATTCAGTGTGATGAGGTTATCAAAGATGAAAATGGAGAAATTGTTGAGTTAAAATGTAGCTATATCGAAAACTCCAGAAGTGGAAATGATACCTCTGGGATAAATGTCAAAGGAACCATTCATTGGGTTTCGGCATTACACGCTGTGGAAGCAGAAATAAGACTTTACGACCGATTGTTTACCGTAGAAGACCCAAGCAAAGGAGAAGGTAATTTCTTGGATTATTTCAATCAAGATTCCTTGAAAAGTATCAAAGCTTTGGTCGAGCCAAGCTTAATACATGCCCAATTGGGTAAAAATTATCAATTTCTCCGAAAAGGTTATTTTTGTTTGGATAGCGATAGCACAGAATCTCAATTGATTTTCAACAAAACTGTCGGGTTGAAAGATACTTGGGCAAAAGAATCTAATAAATAATCCTGAAAGGCAAGATATTTTCAACAATATCTTGCCAATTTTTTAGTTTTATACAAGAATATGAGTGGGTAAAACGTTCCCAATGCACATAAAATATTTTCCGAATGAAAAAATACACATTGTCACTAATTTTTACTATTATCGGGCTACAATCGCTTGTGGCACAATCCGCTGATGCTGTTTTTTTGCGTTATTTTGAAGCTAGCGGTGGAAAAAAACTCTGGGATAGTGTCGCTACTTATGCTGTCAAACAAAGCTATAAAGGAGGTACTGCTGCCGATTATGATTTAGAGTTACAAGCCTCTTTCAACGAAAAAGCCCTTTATAAGGCAAAAACGATTCTAAAAAGAACCTTTATATATGGTGTCCGAGGAAATGAAGGTTGGAGAAAAGTGCCTTTGGGAACAAGCGACAAAGCGACACAATATGAAACCAACGACTTGAGTGATAAAGAGCAAATCAATATGCGAAGGGAACTAAAAGAAAGCCTCTTGCCGTTTTTGGATTATAAAGAAAAAGGCTATATTGCTACGCTAATCGGGGAAGAAACTATCAATAATAAAACCTTAATTCAGGTAGAGTTGAGTGGCAATAACATCAAATATAACCTTTATTTCGATAAAAATAGCGGATTGCTTGTAAAGAAAAAGACAAGCATCAACCCTTCGGAAATTATCACCGAAGAGTATCTGAATTATGCCCAATCTGCTTTTGGTATTAAATATCCCTCAGAATCAACCTATACAAGTACATTAGACAAAAGAACCTTAAAAGTAAATACCGTTGCGACTTTCAATGAGAAAATTGCAACAGAATTATTAAAAAGATAAATTTTAAACAGAATTCCAACCAAACTTGCCTAAAAAGTATCTTTACAAAAACTAACCCTTTTTAGCCATTTGGTTTGGCAAACCAAATCATTTTTCATGTATAGCGAACAAGAATTAATACAGGCTTGCATTCGCCAAGAACGACTAGCCCAAAAACAGCTTTACGAGCGATATGCGAGTAAGTTGTTTGCTACGGCTATGCGTTACATGAAAAATCGAGATGATGCCGAGGATGTATTACAAGATTCGTTTATTAAAATTTATCAAAAAATAGATACATTCAGAGCGGATTGTCCTTTGGAAGCTTGGTTAAGAAAAATTGTAGCAAATACCGCCTTGAAAAGTCTTCAAAAACAACCTGATTATCTTCAGCACGTAGATAGTCAGCATGTTTCGGATGAGATAATTCAGAGAGAAGACACAAGTATTGCTGGCTTGCATTTCGAGCAACTCATGGGAATAGTGAATGATTTGCCCGAAGGTTGCCGAATGATATTCAATCTTTACGCCATTGAAGGATACCAACATAATGAGATTGCAGAAATGCTTCAAATCTCTGAAGGGACATCAAAATCTCAGTATTCTAGGGCAAAAATTCTTTTACAACAAAAATTAAAAACAATAGGAATAACAGCTGTCAGATAAAATACAAAAAATTATTAATGATTACAGAAAACCAAAATAATTTTGAAGAGGAATGGCGAAAAGCCTTTGAAAGCTCCGAATTAGCTCCACCTGCCGACATGTGGAATCGAATCGAACGTGAGCTTGATAAAAAGGAAAAACGTCCTTTTTTCTTCTTTATCCGACCAAACTTAAGTGCTGGTATTGCCGCTGCTTTGGTAGTAGCCTTGGCGGGTTTTTGGTATTTTGGCTCTTCATCAAAACAAAATAATATTGCTCAATCTCGCTCTTCTAAATCGGCTGTTTCCAGTAGAATAGGCTCTAAAAATATATCGGACTCAAAACAAATAGAAGTAGCTCAATCACCTCAAACTTCTTTATCAACACATGAAGATAAAAACATCGGTTTCCAAAAGTCCGATCTTCCATCTGATGATAAGAAATCTACTATTGAGCAAAAGCAATCTTTGATTAATAAACCTCTAAACTCCGCTCAAATAGCACAAGCAAACACTTCTGTTTATCACCAAGAATCAGAAGGAATGATAGAGAAACATTTATCAAAAAAAACACAAACATCTTCGACTCAAGGCATCAACCAAGTAACTCCAAACGAAAAAGGAACTTTGGCTCTCTATCAGATAAAAAACAAAGGCTTTCATTTGTTTGTGCGAGAGTTTTATTTGGGTAAAAATAAGCTTTTATTCGATACATACACTGAGCTGGCTGTAGAAGAAACCATCGCACAAAATTCAGAAGGGAAATTTTGGTTGGGTTTTCAATCAGGTGTAGCACCTTTCAAGCCTTCGATGGATTTGAGTCCATTGAACAGTATCTCTATGAAAGAGGCTGAAATATACGCAGATTACTCCAATCTATACGAAAAACCCCAATCAACAAACAACCCTCCTATTGTCGGGGCTGAGCCTCCCAAAGGAGATGTGTTTGTCTCTCAACCAATTAATAATCTAAAACGAGGGACAAGTAGCCAAATTGGACTAAATTGGGGCTATCAATTAAACAAACATTTTAGTCTGGAGAGTGGCTTAAAATACCTTCGTGGCAATTCCGTATTAGAAAGCAATACTTATTCATTTAGTAAAAATGGAGAAGCTAATACGTTTTTTGCAAATTATTTATCCAATACAAACAAAAGCAATAATACAGTCATTGCCGATGCCTCACAAGGTATCTCAAGGTATGAATATTTAATACTTCCGATACAAATTGGCTACCAAATTAACTTATCACCGAAAGTTTCATTACAAATAAGTTCGGGATTAACTGCTGATATTTTCCTACAAAATACCCTCATCAATGACAATGGAATGCTCGATGATAAAAATATATTCAAAAGTAGCAATTCTTTTTATAAACCACTCAATTTCAGCACTTTACAAGGACTAAGAGGTGCCTATAAGCTCAATAATCGTTGGCAAGCTATCATAAGTGGTACCTACCAACAATCATTGACTTCCACCACAAGCTCAGATATTCTCAAAATGAAATTAAAACTATTCGGACTAAATTATGGTTTGAGTTATCGTTTCTGACGATTTGCCATATAAGCCAGATACTTCACAATTTCCTCTGCTTCTGCTTTTTTTATACCTAAATTCGGCATTTTTACCTCATTTCTATATGCTTCTGGTTTCTGAATAAATGCTTTTAAGTCTTCTATTTTCCAATATTGCGTAACACTTTTAGGATAATTCAATTCTGGTCCCATTTTACCACCAATTTTGTTGATTGAATGACAAGTTTGGCAACGATTTTTGAACAATTCGTATCCTACGAGAAAATCTTTGTCTTTCGGTTTCAATGCTCCATCATTTTCATGAATCGGTCTAAAATGGATTTTGACCAAATTATAAGGCCATTTATAGTTTACGTCCTCCTCCGAAACATTTTCATAGACGACATAAAAAGGAGCAGCCTTCATTTCCTGTGAACCTTTGAAAATCTGTTCCCAATCTCTTCCTTTGGGAGCATCTATATCCCTGACAGCCAAATATGCCTTCACATTGACGAGTAATTCCAAAGGCATTTCAGGTTTATAGCCATCTTCACATTCAAAAACAACTTTCAAATCAGATATATTTCGAGATTCGAAATTAGAAAATTTTTTCATCAGTTCGAGTAAAGGAATGGCTTGATAATGCTTGATTTTGTGATAAACGGGGTCATTTGGAATAGTAATTGGAATGGTATTATTAAGTAATCCCTTTGCCTTTAGCGAGACTAAATCGATGTCTAAAGAATCCGACAGCGACGTATTTCTATTTGTTGCTAATGAATGCGTATGAGGCAAAGTAAAACCCAATAAAATTAAACAAGAAAAGATAAGTAAGAGATTTTTCATGAGCATATAATTTATTATTTTGGAGTCAAAATGCACAAAAAAAGGCAGAATTCTAAGAATTCCACCTTTTTTAATTCAATATTCTAATATATTAATAGAATTTTGCTCTATTATCTTTGATATTTGCGTTGTCACGAAGAGCCTGATTAGCCATATAAGAAGCACTATACCCACCATTACGTTGATTAATTTGATTCTTATAAAGAGAATAATCTGCAATTGCTGGAGCCTTGACAATGCTTGTTGTTTCCACGATAAATACACCATTTTCACCAGCAAAAGGCTTCGAACGCTTACCCGCCTGTAATGCAAATATCTTACCAATAGCTGCCGGGTCAATACCAGGAGAAGTAAGAATGCCACCTGCAAAAGTAATATCTGTAGCATTTTCAATCAATGCCCCAACCCCATATTTTTGAGCAATTTGCTCCAAAGAACCCGAAGCACCCTCTAATTTTTTCAAGATTTGCTCTCCCTTGATTTGGTTTCTCACTTTAGCCGTAATTTCATCTTTAAAATCTTCAGCTTTAGGGCTATCCTTTTCAGTTTTGGCAGAAATAGCCGCAACGATAAAATTATTACCAATTTCAAAAACCCTATCCGATACTTTTCCAACATTGGTATCATTATTGAATGCCCACAAAACTACTTCACGAGCATTTTGAATGGTATTCAAATTGACAGCTTCTGGACTTAGCTTTTCAGCTTTAAGAATCACCAATTTTCCATCTTTCTTCACCTCTGCTTCAAATTCTTCCAATGACCCAGCATTGGCACGTAAAGTTTCCGCTTTTTGATAAATCGCATTTCGTGTTGCTTCACTGGCATCCAATTCTTTGCTGATGGTTGCCAATTTATACTTAATATTCGATTTAGCCTCTGTAACATTGATGATATGATACCCAAAATCTGTCTCTACGACATTCGGAATAATGCCAGTTCCAGAAAAGCCAAAAACAGCACTTTCGAAAGGCTTCACCATACTTCCATTATTTTTGAAAGGACCCAAATCCCCTCCCTGTTGAGCAGAACCATCTTGGCTAACCGAACGAGCCAATGTAGCGAAATCAGCTCCTTGCTTCAACTGATTTAATACATCTTGAGCTTGATTACGAGCAATTGCTTTGACAGAATCTGGTGCATTTTTATCCGCACGAATCAAAATATGGCTGGCACGAGCCGTATAGAAAGAATCCTTTGCCGTTCCCTCATACTTATAAATAGAATACGTGTTTCCATCTTTGAAAGGCCCAATAACCGCCCCCTGAATGGCTGTTGCCAACGCATCCTTCAACACTGGAGTCAATTCACCAGCATTTCTTTCATAAGGCAAACGAACATCCGAATTCATATCTGCATAAGCTTTTGCATCCGTTGCCGAAGCCAAGCCTTTTGCAAAACTCTTGATATCTTGATACAATACCGCACTATCCTCTTTGGTTGGCATTACTTGGAATACCACATAATTCAAAGAACGGCTATCGTATCCTTTGTATTCTTCTTTATGTTTGCTTAGATAATCAGACAATTGGCTGTCCGACACTTTGATAGTCGTATCAATGACACTTGAATAAGGCACATACAAGTATTTTGCACTCGCTTTATTTGCTTGAGCTTCATACTCTTTCTTAGCCTCAGCATTCGTCACGAACGAAGAAAAGCTCAACAAAGCGTTGTATTTTTCGAGCAAACGTTGTTGAATTACTTGTTCTTTCAACTGATTCCAAGCAGCTTTTTGAGGAGCAGGAAGTTGATTGGAAGCCACGGCACTGATAAAATCTAAATGACGGCTTCTGTCGTACTGACCAGTTTGCGGATTCGTGAATTGTTGTTTCACAATCGGGCTCAAATTTTTGCTACCTTGAATCAATTCACTCAATTCATCTGGAGTTACTTTTAAGCCTAGTTTTTCAAATTCAGCTTTATAAGTAATATCAAAAATCATTTGCTCCCATACTTGGTTACGGAGTTGTTGCACTTCTGCCTCTTGCAATGCTCTGCCGGCTTGTTGCTCATAATTTGAGCGGGCGATGTCTAGTTTAGCTTGGAAAGCTTGGTAATCAATAGCAGTTCCTGCAATTTCTCCGATTTTATTGTCGTCACTATTGAACAGGCCACCTCCCTTACCTCTTCCACCGATTAAATCACCTCCGACAATGAATAAAATGAGGGCAATTGCGATGACCGCAACTGCGATTCCTGAACGCTCACGAATTTTGTTAATTAAAGCCATTTGTTTTTTTATTTATTACTGGACTTTGGGTACTAATTTATTGCAATAAAAAATTTAAAAAAATTGAGGTGCAAAAATAAGCAGATTCATATAGAATATCAAGGAAATACAAATTGTTGCTTGCTTTTTTTTATAAAACATTCATTTTTTGCCTATTTCTGGGACATTTTAC
>CAYUFZ010000009.1:0-11097 GCA_964444025.1 uncultured Emticicia sp. | reverse complement strand
AAAAAAAATCCTTTTTCACTTCAATTCTTTTGTTTTTTTAATTTTTAGATACCTCATCAAATTGATTAAACTTATTTAATTCTGTAAAGTAAGTACATATTCTCTAATTTTTGGCATAAATATTTTTTAATTTTGTGCGTTTAAGTTTGAACTAAAAACTTTTTCATGAAAAACATCTTAATTTTATTTTTACCTTTATTGATACTACTTGCGGCCTGTCAATCTGAAAATGAATCAGCCGACATCAATGTTTCTGCCATTGAAATGCCACTAAACATTCAGCGATTTGACCAATCAATGATGCAATTGCATGACAAAAAATCCATTGTGGAATTTCTAAAAAAGCATCAATCATTTGTCCAACTATATTATCAAACATCGTACCAAGATACCGCTCTTACGAATCGTTTGGAAATGATTGCTAATAATCCTTTTACAAAAGAGTTTTATGAGGAGACTCAAAAATCTTTTGGAGACCTAAAAGACTTGAAACAGCAATTGGAGATAGCCTTTAAGCATATTAAATATTATTATCCAGATTTCAAGGCTCCTCAAATCATTACTACTTTTTCGGCTTTAGATTTGGAATTGGTTGTTTCAGACGATATGATTATCATTCCTTTAGAAACTTTCTTGGGCCCTAAGGCGAAATATCGTCCACAATACTCAGACTATCTCCTCCAACGCTTCGACAAACCTTATATTGTTCCTTCAATTTTAACTATTTTATCTAAAAAATACAATAAAATTGACCCCAACGACCATAGCATGCTTTCAGACATGATTTATTATGGTAAAAGTTTTGAATTTACTCGAGCGATGTTGCCCAATGTCGCAGACTCTTTGGTGATTGCTTATCCTGACTCGAATTTATCAAAAACTTGGCATTCACAAGATTTGGTTTGGGCTTATTTTTTAGACAAAAAGCTATTATTTGAAACCAACGAAAGGGTAAAGGAAAAATATTTGGGCGATAGACCTAAGGTATTTGAAATCGGGAATGACTGTCCGGGTAGAATTGGCCAATGGCTCGGCTGGCGAATAGTTACCAGATACCGAACCGAAAACCCATCAATTTCGTTAGTCAATTTAATGAGTAATAGCAATGCCCGTGATATTTTGGCAAAATCCAAATATCGGGGACAAACAGAAGATTAAAAAGTATTATTTATAAAATATGGCAAATAGAAGCAGTAAATTCGGTGCTGAAGTATCGGAAATAGACAAAAAGAAAGTAACCAAAGATAGCTTTGGCAAGGCACTGAAAATATTCAGATATAGTTTACCTTATAAATGGACGTTCGCCATTGGTTTTCTTTTTTTGATTTTATCACAAGTTACCTCCATGTCTGTTCCTTTATTGATGGGGCAAATGGTCGGAGCGATTGTTGCTCCTGGAAAAGCCACCGACAACAACCTGATGGGCATGGGAGGTGGTGTTTTTCAGAAACTATTTTCTCGTACCGAAAACTTCACGCTCAACGAAATCACGGCTATTTTTGTAGTCACTTTGTTGCTTCAAGCAATTTTTTCTTTTTTTAGGGTTTATACCTTTACCCAAGTTTCTGAAAAATCAATGCGTGATTTACGCAAAGATTTATATACTAAAATCATTACTTTGCCCATTTCTTTTTTTGAAAAGAGCCGTGTTGGCGAATTAATGAGCCGCATCACTTCCGATGTTGGGCAGCTACAAGATGTTTTATCGATTACTCTTGCCGAGATGTTTCGCCAAGTTTTTACGTTGGTCGGAGGTGTCATTCTTATTTTTGTTATTTCGGGCAAGCTTACCTTGTTTATGCTCGCCACTTTTCCTTTTTTGGTAGTTGCAGCCATTGTATTTGGTAAATTTATTCGTAAAAACTCTAAAAAAGTACAAGATGAATTGGCAAAAACCAATATTATCGTAGAAGAAACCTTACAATCCATCAATGCTGTCAAAGCATTTACCAACGAAAGATTGGAAATTAATCGCTACGACAGCTCCATCCAAAAAGTAGTGAATTATGCTCTAAAAGCGGCTACTTTTCGAGGTGGATTTATTTCGTTTATCATATTGGTACTTTTTGGGGGTGTAGTAGGCGTGGTGTGGTATGGAGGTAATTTAGTCATTTCGGGTGAATTAGCTTTCAAAGATTTGTTTACTTTTATTCTTTATACTGGCTTCATCGGAGGCTCTGTCGGTGGTCTAGGGGATATGTATGCCCAAATTCAGAGAACTTTGGGGGCATCGGAGAGGGTATTGGAAATCATTGGGGAAGAGTCTGAAATCAACGTCAGTGCGGCTACTCTAACACCTCATCATGTCAAAGGAAATATTAAATTTCAAAATATCGGCTTTGCTTACCCTTCTCGTAAAGACATCGATGTTTTAAAAGATATTTCATTTTCTATCAATTCAGGCGAAAAAATTGCATTGGTTGGACAAAGCGGAGCCGGAAAATCGACTATTGTTCAGCTTTTGATGCATTTGTATTCTCCAGACCGTGGCAAAATTCTAATAGACGAACAAGACATTGCTTTTCAGGATATTAGCCATTTGAGAAGCAACATTGCCATCGTTCCTCAGGAAGTTATGCTCTTTGGCGGAACAATCTACGAAAATATCGCTTATGGCAAACCAAATGCCACTTCATTGGAAATTTTGGAAGCCGCAAAACAAGCCAATGCTTTTGAATTTATAGAATCTTTTCCAGATAAATTTCAGACAATTGTAGGGGAAAGAGGCGTAAAATTGTCGGGCGGACAAAAACAACGCATTGCCATTGCAAGGGCAATCTTGAAAAATCCTTCCATTTTAATACTCGATGAAGCAACAAGTGCCTTAGATTCGGAATCGGAAAAACTGGTACAAGAAGCATTAGACGAACTCATGAAAAATCGTACAACCATCATCATTGCCCATCGACTAGCAACTATCCGATTTGTGGACAATATATATGTACTCAAAGATGGAAAAATTGTGGAGTCGGGTAATCATCAAGATTTGATACAAAAAACTGAAGGAATTTATGCGAATTTAGTTAATTTGCAGTTCAATCATGTAAATTTGTCGAACGAATAATAATTGTCATTCATGAATTCTTCCAAACTTACCCTTAAAGAATTTGACCTTCGGCATACTGGTTGTCGTGCGGATATTTTACAAGTTTTTCAGAATTGCGGATATGCTTTGTCTCAAGGTTATTTGGAAGAATTTTTTGGACAAAAATTTGACCGAGTGACTATTTATAGAACACTTAAAACATTTGTTGAAAAAGGAATTATACATAAAGTATTAGATGATGAAGGTGGGACAAAATATGCTTTATGCAAAATAAGTGAGTGTAGCCACGAAAATCATCATCATGACCACGTTCATTTCAAATGTAATACTTGTAACACAACCACTTGCATCGAGTCTGTCCATATTCCAGCAATTCATTTACCGGAAGGGTACAAGCGTTCGGAAGTCAATATGTTGGTACAAGGTATTTGTCCGAAATGCTCCTAAAATTGACTGACTAAACAATAAAATGTCGAATAAATCCAAATTATTAATTGCCTTAGGGTTGGTCTATGTCGTCTGGGGCTCTACTTTTTTAGGTGTCAAATTTGCCATACAATCTTTGCCTCCGATGTTTGTTGCTGGGCTACGATTTTTGGTAGGGGGTTTTTTCTTGTGTTTATTTATTGTAATAAAAACCAAACAACTTCCTTCTTGGCAACAAACCCGCAATGCTGCTTTCATTGGAGTATTGCTCAGTGGCGTAGGCAATTGTGCGATTGCTTTTTCTTTGCAGTTTCTTCCATCGGGATTGGTTGCTTTGTTGGCAGCCATGCTTCCGATATGGATGATTTTATTAGATGTCTTGTTTTTTAGCCACCAAAAACCCAGCTTTATTAGTCTTATTGGCCTAACATTGGGATTGGCAGGAATGATTTATTTGCTAAACCCAAGCAAAAATTTAGAAAATCAAGAAATCAGCCTTTATCCAGCCTTATTTGTTTTTATCGGTTCTATTGCATGGGCTTTTGGATCTCTCAAATCTCCTTATTTGGTATTGCCTAAATCTTTGGTTTCGACTGCCATTCAGATGTTTGTAGGTGGTTGTTTTTCTATGATAATGAGCTTTATTTTTGAAAGCCACCAAATAGAAGCCCTGCAACACATGCCTACAAAAACTTATCTTGCATTGGCTTATCTGATACTTATTGGTTCGTATGTAGGATATACTGCTTATGTTTGGCTTATCAACAACGCTCCACCTCAATTGACAGCTACTTATGCTTATGTCAATCCGATAGTTGCTTTGTTTTTAGGATGGGTTTTCTTGGATGAGCAACTTTCTACCCGAACTATTTTTGCTTCGGGAATAATATTGATGGGGGTAATATTGATGACTTTTGGCAGAAAAAAGACTTCAAAAGTAATAGATTTTGAAAATACGTGAGCAGAATGAAGTCTGCTCACGTATTTTATTTATTGAATATCCGAATCTTTCGTAAACTTCACTTCCAAGCCCCTATCCAGTTTGTTTTGAATGACTTTGATGCTTACTTTTCCGTCAGGTTTTAAGCCCCAAGCCAAGTTATCTGATTTAGGCAATGGATTTCCAAAGCGATTGCTAAAATAATCCGACATGGCATTTTTCAAGCTATCGTTTGAAGCATTCGTATTCATATAAATACTCAATTGGATACCCTTTACACGATTGGCTTTATCTTTTTGATAAACAATGTCCACCGTTTCAAGATTTTCGGTGTCAAATGAAAATCCGATGTGTTTTTCATCTTCTTCAAAAGCTGTCGAACCTTCTTTCTTTTTTACATCGGCAATGTCATCGCCAAACTGAATCCCTCTGACCAGCCCATCCTTTCCCATTATTTTTTTGAGCAATTTTTCAGTATTACTGACAGACGAGACATCTGCCATGGCAGGCGAGTTTGTGACATTCACGGTTTCTGAATTTTGGGGGTTACTACAAGCTTCCACTAATAAAATAAAAACAAATATATGTATTTTCATGATAAAAAAAATAGATAAAAAAGATAAAATTCAAAATCAAATTCTTTAAACTAAAACTCCCTTGCAAAGTTGAAAAATATTTTTTGTTCGCCAAGCTTGTTAAATGAATAATTAATTCGCCCGACAAAATTATACCATGTTACAAAATCCAAGCCAATCCCTGTTCCAATCAACCAAGAATTTGCCAAGGCAGAATTGTTTGAAAAAGCAAAATTATTTTTGGCATACCCAACATCTACAAACGAATTGACGTAAATCGCCAGCGGAAAGGTATTCAATTGTTTGTAATTGACAAACCTACTCAAATCAAATATTTTATCAAATAATTGATACTTCACATTTGTCTTCATCAAGCCAAATTGCTGTCCATCAATTACATATAACTCATACCCTCTTACCAAATCATTTCTATAGCCAAGACCTTGGGTTTGGTAGAACGCTTGCCTTACTGGAAAAGAATATTTCCCTCTAAAAGTATAATTTCCATAGAGTTTTCTGACAATTGGGAAATAATGACTCCAAGAAACATTCATTACCGATTGATTGACATCATCTTTTGGCAAGCCTAATTGTGTGAATTGCCCTACAAAACGATGCCCTTTCAGGGCATATTGCCTTTGGTCACGTCTATCCAAAACAAACGAATAATTGATTGTCCAATATTTTTGTCGGGTCTTTCCCTCCAAAAAATAATCTGGATTCAAATGAGCAATGGTATCATTGATTTTGGTATCACTGTAAAGCAAATCCAAGGATTGCGTTTGATAAAAACCCTTTCGCTTCATCAACGCCCCATAAAAATAGAGCTTCTCTCTTTGAATTCTATCGCTTGAAAAAAACTGAAATTTATCCTCATTCGTTCGATATGCCAATGTTTTATTCACCCCATAATAAGCACCAACTGTCAGCGTTGTTGTTTGTTTTTTGTCTAAATAAGGACTTCCATAAGCAATTTCAAAATTAGGAATAAATCCAAATTCCGCTCGAATCTTTATTTTGTCATTATTGCCAGTTACATTAGAATAACTAGCATACAAACCATAAATGGTCCGCCTAAAGTCATGATTTCTATCATACCACCATTCATTAAAATTCCTATCTGCCAAATAAAAAACTGGCAAAGCTATCAAGTAAATTCTTTCTTTCAGCTCAACATAAATATCAATTGTTTCGTCATTTATATGTTCGGCTTTGACAAAAACTGTCACAAATAAATGCAAATTAAAGATTCTCTTCCTATTTAATTCTAATTCCGAAGTCAAGAACCCTGCCTTGATTTTTTGCCCTGATTTCAATGACATTTCACGGAGAATAATCGATGCTTTTGTGCGAATATTTCCTGTTAAATGTACTTTTCGTACCATCAACAAAGAATCGGAGGCTATTACGGTTGTGCAATGAAATAGGATAAACACGCAAACTAAATATCGAATCATTTGAAAGCTACCAATAGGAATAAACATCAATTCAAATTATTGATTGAGGCTACAAATGTCAGCAAATATTACTATATTTCTAAGAATTCGAATAAAATATTGTTCTGTCCAACAAGAAAATTTAACTTTAAGGCAATAATTACAAAAAATATTCAAAATATTCTTCAAAAATCAACATAAATTAATACCGAATGGAAAATCTTTTCATCACCGAAAAGCTAAAATCAATAGCTCCAAAAATCAAAGAATTTGTTCAAAATGAACTCTATCCGCTCGAGACGACTGATTTTCTAAGCAATGATTTTTCTAAAGTCGAACCCGTTTTAAAAACTAAAAGAGAATTGGTTAAAAAATCGGGTTTATGGGGCTTACATTTGCCCGAATCCGAAGGAGGATTGGGACTTAGCTTATGTGAATTTGGGCAAATAAGTGAAATTTTGGCACATTCTCCGTTTGGGCATTATGTTTTTAATACCCAAGCCCCAGACATTGGAAATACCGAGTTGATGCACAAATATGCTCCCAAACATTTGAAAGACAAATACTTAAAACCATTGATGGATGGCACTATCAGAAGTTGTTTTTCGATGACAGAGCCTGAATTTGCTGGTTCAAACCCCACCCGAATGGGAACTACGGCGGTTAAAGATGGTGATGATTATATCATCAACGGGCATAAATGGTTTACTTCGTCGGCAGATGGAGCCGCTTTTGCAGTAGTTATGGCAATTACAAATCCGGAGGCGGCTCCACACAAGCGTGCTAGCCAAATTTTAGTACCTTTGGATACTCCGGGATATAAATTTATCAGAAATATCCCCGTTATGGGGCATGCTGGAGATAGTTGGGCAAGCCATGCGGAAGTCGTCTATGAAAACGTTCGAGTACCGCAAAGTAATCTTATTGGTGCTGAGGGAAGTGGGTTTCTATTGGCACAAGAACGATTAGGGCCTGGAAGAATTCACCATTGCATGCGTTTTATAGGAATAGCCGAACGTAGCTTTGATTTGATGTGTCGTTATGCAGCATCACGAGAAATGGCAGAAGGTTTGTTTCTCGGCGAAATGCAATTCATACAAGGATTTATTGCAGAAAGTAGAGCAGAAATTGATGCTGCGAGGCTTTTGGTACTACGAACAGCAAAAAATATTGACGAGCAAGGTGCTGCAACGGTGAGAGATGAAATTTCGATGATTAAGTTTTTCACCGCCAATATGATGTTGAAAGTAATAGATAGAGCTATTCAAATTCATGGAGCATTAGGAATGACAAGTGATATTTTATTGTCTTATTGGTACTCGCATGAAAGAGCCGCACGTATCTATGACGGAGCCGACGAAGTACACAAGGTGGCATTAGCCCGTAGTATTTTGAAAAACTACGGACTAGATACTAAAAAGAAGTAAATCTAACATTTGTGGAGAATTATCCGAAAAGTAGTCCCTTTGTCCAGCTGTGTTTCTTTTACAAACAGCTTCCCGTCGTGATAATTTTCGATAATTCTCTTAGCTAAGGTCAAACCTAAGCCCCATCCACGCTTTTTGGTACTGAAACCGGGCTTAAATACTTTTCGTAGATTAGATTTAGAGATGCCCTTACCGGTATCTCTAACATCTATTGCCAAACCAGACCTCGAAATTGGCAGAATTGTCACGTATAATTCCCCAACTCCGCCCATGGCATCGACTGCATTTTTACATAGATTTTCGATTACCCATTCTATCAAATGCCTATTCAACCTCACCGAGGTATTATTATCCTCTAAAGTATTATTGAAATGCACCTTCACTTTCGTAGAAATTCTTTTTCCCAAATATAAGAGTGTATTTTCAACCAAAGGGGCTATTTTTTCTTCATTCATGTGCGGAATAGAGCCGATATTGGAGAAGCGAGTCGTAATTGTTTCTAAACGTTTCACGTCTTTTTCCATTTCGTCAGCCATACTTGCATCAAATTCTGGATACGAACGCAAAACTTCTATCCAAGCCATTAAGGCTGAAATAGGTGTCCCCAGCTGATGGGCTGTTTCTTTTGCCAAACCTACCCAAACACGATTTTCCTCCGCTTTTCTCGAAGAATTATACGCAATATATGCCAATGAACCAAATACCATAAATATTCCTAAAAGGACATAAGGAAAATACCTTAATTGCTTGGCTAACAAAGAGTTACTGTAATAAAGCGATACTTTTGAATTGCCTATTTTATCCTCAATTGGGATATGTTCTTCTGCCATTTCGGAGATTTTTGTATATAAAAGCATTTCTTTTTCTTTAGGCGTCCAATGCCTCGTCGAATCGTCAAATTCTTCTATATTCACATGGCTGATGGGCTTTCCGTTTTCGACCAATATCGAAGGAACTGTCTCATTCGCCTCCAAAACTTCTTGCACAAATGTATAATCACAGCTACTTTCAATGCTTTTTTCAACAAAAAACTTGATTCCTGCCGCATACAATAACACATATTTTTTTTCACGCTCTTCTACTTCTTTCCCCAATTGATTGAAATAATACAATACTCCCGTTCCAATCATTAATAAAAAAGCAATTAAAACAAATCTCCAACCAGTGATTTGCTCATAAATATTGATAAAGACCTCTTTTTTTGCCATCTAACGAATTGTTTTTTCTTAGAATAATTCTAAATTATTAAAAAAGCTGAAATTGACTAAACTATTTTCCTTCAAAAACCGTAGTAAAATTACAAATAAGCATTCGAATTGGAACGAAAATTAGTTGTTTTTTGTATTTTTTCAACAAGGCTTTTTCAAATTCTCCTTTTTAATTTAGAATAATTCTAAATTAAAAAAAGTGATAAATATCATACGAATATTAAGTTATTCGAGCGTATTTTTGCAAAATATTTTATTCAATAATGCACGGATTATTCAAAGCAGTTACGATTTCACATAAGAAAGCTCCACTAGACGTGAGAGGTCAAATTGCACTTAACGAAGACGAATCAAAAGAATTGATGCAAAAAATTCGTGAAGTGTTTGAGATTTCTGAAGTTTTGGTGCTTTCGACTTGTAATCGAACAGAAATATATTATTGCTCGGAAAACGATTTAGGCGAAGCGATTATTCGATTAATTTCGGGCCAGAAATTATTCCCTTCAAGTGAATTGATACCTTATTTTGATATACTCTCGAATCACGATGAGGCGGTTCGTTATTTATTTGAGGTATCGATGGGTTTGCATTCTCAAGTCGTTGGAGATTTGCAAATACCAAACCAAGTCAAACACGCTTACCAATGGTCGGCAGATGTACAAATGGCGGGTCCTTTTTTACACCGCTTGTTGCATACGGTATTTTTCACAAACAAAAGAATTGTTCAAGAAACTTCGTTCCGAGATGGGGCAGCTTCGACGTCTTATGCGGCGGTTGAGGTGATGGAGAGTTTTTTACACTCGCTCAATAATCCTAAAATTTTGGTAGTGGGCTTAGGAGAAATTGGAGAAGATGTTTGCAAAACATTGGCAGATAAAGGATACAGCAATATCACCATTACCAATAGAACTCGAGAAAAAGCTGAGAAAATTGCTCAAGAATTAAATTTTGAAGTAGCCGATTTTACCTCAGTTAATCAACATATTTTAGATGCCGATATTATCATTTCATCTGTTCGTTGCGAAAGTCCGATTATCACAAAAGATACATTGAAAAATAAGCTGGCAGCAGTGAAATACCTGATTGACCTTTCTGTGCCTAATAGCATTGCTTCAGATATTGAAGAGGTATCGGGAGTCGTCGCCTATAATTTAGATGAAATTCAGCAAAGAGCCAACGAGGCATTGCAACGCAGAATGGACGCTATTCCAGAAGTAATGTCTATCATCGACCAAGCTGTTTCGGAGTTCAATAATTGGTCGCAAGAAATGATTGTTTCTCCTACTATTCAGAAGCTAAAAGGAGCTTTGGAGCAAATCCGAAAAGAAGAAATGGCGAGATACATGAAAGAGCTTTCGGTAGAAGAAGCTGAAAAAGTTGATAAAATCACATCGAGTATGATGCAAAAAATCATCAAATTGCCGGTTATTCAATTGAAAGCAGCTTGCAAACGTGGAGAAGCAGAAACCCTTATCGACGTGTTGAATGACTTATTTAATTTAGAAAAACAAACGGTTTAAACGCAGATTATAGTAGATTAAATTGGTGAATGAGAAAATATTTTTTACTCATTCACCAAAAATAATTGTTAAATTTGTCTAGTAGTTCCCAAATTATACTTTGATTTTCGTTGCTTACCGATTATTATTTTCAATCAATTTTCGATTGGGAATAATGGTATAAATTCCCTTCGCATTATCCTATAATTTTGGTCAATTACAAGATACCGATTCTTTCTTAAATACACGTTTTAGCTTTGTATTATCTATTGATTTGCAAATTAATCAATAATTATTTCATTTGTGAGCTAGTGATTTTTAAACAAATAAAATATTAAAATAGTACCAAAATAATCCCAAAAAATTATCGCAAAACTTTCATGTATTTGAGAGTTATAAGCAAGCTTAGAGAGACACCACTATAATGAAAAAAAGAATTGCAAATATTGTTTATGATTTTTTTGTAGCCTCATCGGACTTCAATGGAATTCCTTTGCGAGATATTTCACAAAAGTTAAACATTGAATATGAAAATTCAAT
>CAYUFZ010000008.1:32146-32715 GCA_964444025.1 uncultured Emticicia sp. | reverse complement strand
GTAGTTAATAATAAAGTTTTTCAATAAAATGATTAATAAAAATCCAATAATTTCAATATATAATAGTCAATTTTATTACTTTTCTTGAAAAAAGTAATAAATACTAATACAAGAACAAGTAAATTACTTAATAGGTAGAGGTAATTATTCATCAATAAGCACGTATAATTTATAGGAAAAAAGGGAACAAAAAATACATTAATCGTTGATAATTGTTAATTTATCTTTATAAAATTGTATTTTATAAATGGAAAGTTATGGCAAAAAAATTAGAAGAGCAAATGAAATGTTAAAAATTCTGTTCATTTTGGGTAAATAGTTGAATTTTATAACATTTGCTCGTCAGATTATCTTTCTCAATTGCCACATTCAATAGTATATTTTTTTCATGAATCCGTTACTTTTTCTTTTATTAGCTGTCTTAATGTTGTACTTTTAACCAAAGGTTCGATTAATAAACTTTAAACAATTAATTACAATGGGATTAATGGATTTTTTTAGTGGGGTAGGGAAAAAATTATTTCGGATAAAGGAAGAAAATTGCCGGGAAGCGAAAAAAGAACAATTAA
>CAYUFZ010000008.1:27592-32136 GCA_964444025.1 uncultured Emticicia sp. | reverse complement strand
CTCACTATCAAAACCTCTGGCGATACGGTCACTTTGGTTGGGGAGGTAAATGCACAAGCTGATGCCGAAAAAATTGCCTTGGCGGTAGGGAATGTCGAAGGGGTAAAAATCGTTGACAACCAGCTTGCAGTGGCTACTCCTGAGCCTGAGGCTACTTTCCATACGGTAGTCAAAGGAGATACTTTGTCGAAAATTGCCTTGGCAGTTTATGGTGACATGATGAAGTACCCAATTATTTTTGAAGCAAACAAACCGATGCTGACAGACCCGGATAAAATTTATCCAGGACAGGTGCTAAGGATTCCGGCTTTATAACCGCCATTTATACTGATAATCAAATGAGGTACTTCCAAGCGAAAGTACCTCATTTTTTATATACTTGCCACGAATGTTTGCTTGTATGTTTGTTTGAATATTTCGAATTCCTGCTCTAAGATTTGCATTCGTTTTTCAAAATCCGACAAATCACCAGTTTTGGAAGGGACTTCAATGATTTCAGTAATTTCGTGAATACGAGCCAAGCCTATCGTTCCTGAATTTCCTTTGAGGGTATGTAATTCTCGCTGAATCATCCGCACATCATTCGGGAAGGCATTTTTGGAATTGTTTATTTGTTCTTCTGCCTCTTTCTCAAAATCTTCAAAAACACTTAATAACATTTCTTCGCCAACCATTTCTTTTAGTTGATTGATGATGTCCATATCAAATACTGGTAAGGAGGGGCTAATCAACTCTTCCGACGCTTGAGATTGGGGAATCGCTGATGGGAAGTCAGTATTTTGAATGATAGAATTGTCTTTAAAAGGAACAATTTCATTGACTTTTTGAATCAGGGTAGCCGCCCGAATGGGTTTGGGTACATAATCGTCCATGCCCTCATTCAGAAACCTTTCACGGTCATGTTGCATCGAATAGGCGGTCATAGCCACAATTTTTGGTAATTTTTGGGCATATTTTTTTCGTAATAGATGAGTGGTTTCTATGCCATCCATTTCAGGCATTTGAATATCCATAAAAATTACGTCAAAATCCTGAACTTCACCAAATATCTCGATGGCTTTAGCCCCACTATCGGCGGTAATTACTTCACAACCAGCTTTTGACAAAATATTAGAAGCGACTTTTCTATTCACCTGATTGTCATCTACCAATAATATTTTGGGGCTATAAGTACTGAAAAAATCTGTCAGTTTTACCTCATCTTCAAAGTTTTCGCTAATCCCCGGACTGATGGTAGTAGAACGAACCTCGATAGTAAACCAGAAAGTACTTCCTTTTTTGTATTCAGATACAACACCCATTTCTCCTTTCATCAAGCGGCATAATTCTCTCGAAATAGCCAAGCCCAGTCCTGTTCCACCGAAAGATTTTTTGGTCGAATTGTCGAGCTGTTGGAAGGCACCGAATAAAAGTTTTTGGTCATTTTCTGAAATACCTATTCCTGTATCCGTTATTTCTCCTTTTAAAATATGAATTTTGCCATTCGATGATACTTTAGACAAAGCAATCGTGACACTTCCATTTTCGGTAAATTTAAGAGCATTGGAAGTGAGATTAGAAAAAATTTGCAACAAGCGAGTTTGGTCAGCAATGAGGTATTTGGGTACATCTTCGGCAATGTGGTATTGTAATTTATTGTTTTTCTCCATTGCCCTTTGTTTGAATAATGCGACCAATCGCTCTAAAATTTCTTTAATATCAATTGGGGCATTGTGCAAATCCATTTTTCCTGCTTCAATTTTTGATAAATCCAAAATGTCGTTCAGGATAGTAAGGAGTGTTTCTGAAGATTTTTTTATTGTCTGAACATAATCTTTTTGCTCGGGATTCAGCGGAGTTTCGATGAGCAAATCAATCATTCCAATCACACCATTCATGGGTGTTCGGATTTCGTGGCTCATATTTGCCAAAAATCTTTCTTTTACTTTTAGCGAACGTTCGGCTTCGTCTTTGGCAACCAATAGCTCCGCAGCTGCTCGTTTTAGTTCGGAAATGTCACGAGCAACGCCTTCTACTTCAATCGGAATACCTTTGGCATCTTTAATCATTCGGATATTCAGCATAAACTGTCGAAGTTCGCCATTTTTCTTTTTGACCAATACCTCGAAATTCGTAATACTTCCCGATTTTAATAAGCTTTTGATATTTTTTGAACTATCTGTGGCATTTTCGAAAAATTTATCCACTTTATTACCCTTTACTTCTTCCAAGCTATATCCGGTATGGGTGAGGACAGAAGGCGAAATCATGGTTATATTTCCTGCCAAATCGGTTCGGTAATAAATATCAATAAATGATTCGATGGTATCTCTAAATTTTTGCTCGCTTTTTTGAAGGGTAATGGTTGAGTTTTTTTTGTCGGTAATATTTTGAGCAATCCCCGACACTTCTTCTACCATTCCGCTTTCGGTAGAGAGAATCGGATTCAGAAAAAATTCATACCAATCTTCCCCTCCATCGATATTACCCCAATGCATCTCGAAATATTGAGGCTCACCGATGAAAGCAGCATTGTATTTCTCACGTAAAATAGGCCTATCTTCGGGCGAAATGAGCCTCCATCCGAGTTTTTCGACATTCATGTTTATCTCTGGAAAAGTTCCGAGTTTTCCATGAATCAAATTGGCATAGTTTTTATTAAAAGAGCTTAATTGTCTTTTTTGATTGACTGTCCAAATCAAGTGTGAGCTACTATCGAAAACGGCATTTAGACGAGAAGTTTGACGAAAAGCATCTTCTTCTTTTTGTTTTCGGACAAGGGCAACAGCTACTTGTCCAGATACAAATTCCAATAGCTCCAAATCAACATTGCTAAATTTATTTCTGTCGCTATAAGATTTTATCCCGATGACTCCGGTGGTTTTTTCGCCAACATGAAGCGGAACACAGAGCATTACCTCCGGTAGAGCCGAACCATAAAAATAAATTTTATCGACTTCGACAAGCCTTTGAATATCTTCGCTCAACAAAAACAGAGGTTTATTCTGTACCATCGAATATTCGACAATGCCATTGCCGAGCTTTCGTCGATGATAATTTTCTTCTGTTTCGGAATGTTCATCTATGTAATAAGGAAAATAAATCGAAGCCTCTTCTGGTTCGTAAAGAGCTACAAAAAAATTGTTTGCTTGCATATTTTTTTGTAATTCAAGGTGAACTTGGCTCAGAAATTCATGTAAATTGAGCGTATTTAGGTTGAGCTGGGCAATGGTATAATAAAGCTTTTGAGCTTTTTCTGCCCGTCTTCTTTGGGTAATATCTCTAAACAAGCACCTGAAGGCGGTTGGTTTCCCCGCTTCAAATCTACAACTAATGTCTCCATTGAGATACACTCGATTTCCCTCTTTATTGCGGACAACCACCTGATGGTCTGCTATTGGTTCACCGTTTTCTATTTTTTTTAGAATTTCATTGGTTTCTTCAGCATAAGTTGGATGTAATATATCGCCAAGAGTCAGTTGATTAATCTCCAAATCAGAATAACCCAAAGCGTTTTTGAATGCAGTATTGACAAAAATGAATTTTCGTTCGAGCGACAAAAGCATGATAATTTCGGACGTATTATCTACCAAATCCTGCAATTGGTCAATCTCATTGGTTTGAATATTTTGCGAAAGCTGATTCCGAAGCTTATCTATTTCTATGATTAATTCTTCTTTGGATTTGTCTGTTGGCATAGCTTATCGGTTGATTCGTAAAGATACTGTTTTGATTTATATTTTTTAGAGGAGTCTGTTGCTTTAGCCTTTGATTAATTTTTCCAAAACATTTAGATGCTCTTCAAAGGCTTTTCTACCAGATTCCGTGACGGCATACAAAGTATTGGGTTTTCGTCCTAAAAATTCCTTTTTGAACGTCACGTATTGAGCTTCTTCCAAGGCTCGTAAATGCGTTGCAAGATTGCCGTCTGTCAGGTTTAGTAAATCTTTTAAATGATTAAAACTCACAAAATCATTGACCAACAGCACAGACATAATGCCAAGCCTGGCTCGGCTTTCAAATGCTTTGTTGAAGTCTTTCAGAATTTGCATGGTTATTCAATTGGTTTAGATAGGAGGACAATCATTTTCTTTCGTACTGAAAATACATAATCACTCCGTAAATGATATGAAACAAACCAAAACCAATTGCCCAAAACAATAAATTCCATTTGGCAAAAAACAATGCAGCCAAGCCCAAGGCAATTTCTGCCAACCCCAAATAATAAGTATCATTGACGGTAAATTGGGCGGCATTTACCAAAGAAATTCCATAGAAAATTAATGTACTTGGAAAACACAACCAAAAATAGCCACTATTGATTAAGCCTATGCAAAATATTCCTCCAACAAAAAGCGGAAGCAACATACTCGTCAGCAATCGTTTGGAGCTAGGATTCCAAATGCTTAGGTTTTGTTTTTTTGCCTTTCTAATAGTAAAAAAAGCCCCTAATAATAATGCCGATACCAAAACCAAGAGGGCATCCATTATCAAAAAAATCAAAAACTCATGACGCAAAATGGGGTCAAATAAATTTAAAGTGCTATCTTCATATAATTTTTGAT
>CAYUFZ010000008.1:26802-27582 GCA_964444025.1 uncultured Emticicia sp. | reverse complement strand
GACTAAGGCACATATCCCAGCACTAATGCCCGATAAGCCACTCAAAGATAAAAATTTAGAAGAACGTTCCATCAAAGTGCGTATTTCTTTGAGGTGTTCTAAATGCTCATTCATCATATTCAAATTCAAAATAAAAAAAGAACTTTGTTCTACGAAGTAAAACTTTTTTTGCCTTCTTTCCAAAAATTTATCCAATTAATAAATATTTTTTTGGAAATTCGCTCAATTTTAAAAAACAAATAATGATTCATGGCAGAGATACCATTTGATTATCAATCGGAATTACCCAAGTTACCCGAAGAGCCGGGGGTATATCGCTATTTTGATGCAAATAATGAAATAATTTACGTAGGAAAAGCTAAAAACCTAAAAAATAGAATCAGCAGTTATTTTTATAATTTTAATCGACATGACAAAAAGACCCGTCGCTTGGTGCAAAATATCAGGAGGCTAGAATTTACGATTGTGCCGACAGAATATGATGCTTTATTGCTCGAAAATACTTTAATCAAGCAATTTCAGCCTAGGTATAATATTTTGCTCAGGGATGATAAAATGTATCCTTACCTCTGCATTACCAACGAACGATTCCCAAGAATTATCAAAACTCGAAGAATTGAAGACAAATCTCGTGGCAAACTCTATGGGCCTTTTGTCAATGCCAAGGCAATGTATGCTTTATTAGAAATGTTTGGGCAATTATATACCATTAGAACTTGTATTTTGAATTTATCGGAAGAAAATGTTGCGACGAAGCATTATAAAATTTGTTTAGAATAC
>CAYUFZ010000008.1:24661-26792 GCA_964444025.1 uncultured Emticicia sp. | reverse complement strand
AGGAAGAATACAACAAAGAAATCGAGCAAATTCACCATATTTTGAAGGGTAATTTGGCGATTCCGAAGCAATACTTCGCTTCAAAGATGCAAGAAGCTGCCGAAAAATTGGCTTTTGAAGAAGCCCATCAGTATAAATTAAAATTAGAATATTTGCAAAATTACCAAAGTAAAGCCACAGTCGTGAATCCGTCTATCAATAATGTGGATGTTTTTAGCATTGTGTCTGATGATGCTTCAGCTTATATCAACTATTTGAAAGTAAACAACGGGACTATCACCCAAAGCCAAACGATTGAAGTCAAGAAAAAATTGGAAGAATCAGAAGCCGAGATTTTGGAAATTTTGATTGTTGAATTTCGCCAATTATATGAGAGCGATTCAAGGGAAATATTAAGCAATATTCCGATTGACATTGACATAAAAGCGGAGCTGAATGTGCCTCAAATTGGGGATAAACGAAAATTGATGGAAATGTCTTTAAAAAATGTTTTGTATTTTCAACGTGAAAAGGCAGAGAGAGAAGCCATTGCGGCTAGTGGAGCAACCAACAAAAGAGACCGGGTATTGGTGAAGTTGAAGCAAGATTTACAGTTGAAAAATATTCCCCGACACATTGAATGTTTTGATAATTCAAATATACAAGGGACGAATCCCGTTTCGGCAATGGTCTGTTTTATTAATGGCCAACCTTCGGTAAAAGATTATCGTCATTATATCCCGAAAACGGTTGTTGGACCCAATGATTTTGCTACGATGTACGAGGTCGTGAGCCGACGCTATGCCCGGGTATTGGAGGAAAATCTGGAAATGCCTGATTTAATCATTATTGATGGGGGAAAAGGGCAATTATCGGCAGCTTGTGAGGCATTAAAAGAACTAAACCTTTACGGACAAGTACCCATCATTGGCATTGCCAAACGCTTGGAAGAGATTTATTTTCCAGAGGATTCTTTGCCTTTGTATATCGATAAAAAATCTGAATCTTTGAAATTAATTCAAAGATGTCGGGATGAGGCTCACCGTTTTGGAATCATGCATCATAGGGATAGAAGAAGCAAAAATTTTTTAATTTCTAGTTTGGAAAGTGCAGAAGGAATCGGTAAAATAACCGCCACAAAAGTATTGAAACATTTCAAGACTATCTCGAATATCAAAAATGCAACAGACGAAGAGCTGATTGAGTTGTTGGGTAAGGATAAAGCGTTTAGAATTAAATCATTTTTGGAGAAAGAGAGCTGAGGCTTTCTTTCTCCAAAGCATTATTTTCGGATGATAATATGTCTTTTTTCTTCAATCACGCCATTGTTGAGATGCAAAATATATTGACCATTTTCCAAGAAATTGAGGTTGATTGCCCTCCTTTGTGTCAATGGGTTTATCGCAATGGCGTGTACTAATTGCCCTTGCATGGTATATATTTTCATCACCAACCCTTCGAAATTGTCTTTGGCTTCTACAAAAAGTTGTCCGTCTTCAACAGGAATGGGATAAAGCACCACACCACTTTGAGAGGGACTTGGGCTAAAAGAGAATGCCTCAGAGATTTTAGATTTACAAGCAATACTGATTCCTTTTCCGATGGAGAAGCTTTGTAAGGCAGCAACAGTCAGAAAGCTAGGATTAGCAACCTTGATGATGGACGAATTGTAGCCAAGTTTTTTGCCATCTTGAATCCATTCGTAGCTAAAGCTGGTATTTTCGGCTTTTTGTTTGGCTTGAAGCGTAAACGCACCAATTTGATTTATTTCGGGAGTTTCAGGCAAAGCTTTAATCGAAAACACGGCAGGTTCGGAGCTTTCAGAGAAACAATTATTATTATCTTGGGCTTTCACGGTAATGGAATATTCGCCAATATTTCTGAAAATAATATTATCGCCAGTATCGTTGGTACTCCAAATACTTTTGAATGGATTATTGGCAGTTAAGCTAATGCTTCCTCCTTCACAGACTGCTACGGCACTTTGGTTGATGCTTGGCCGGGCAGGCATAGGAAATACTTCTACACCCACTTGATTGGAAATTTTGCTACCACATCCTTGTTTATCTACCCCTCTTACAAAATAATTTCCAGATTGAGTGACATTGATTTCTCTTGATTTTTCTCCATTATTCCAAATAAAAGAATTATA
>CAYUFZ010000008.1:22910-24639 GCA_964444025.1 uncultured Emticicia sp. | reverse complement strand
CGTTCCGACACTTAATTTGATACTTTGTCCAGGGCAGAATTTTGTACTGCCATCTGCCGAAATGGTCGGAGCTGTTGCCGACAAAACACCATTGATATCGATAGAGGAAGAAAAATAATAATTACCTGTTTGGTCACGTGGGATACAAGAGTGAACACCAGAATTTACTTGAATTGAACTTGTATTTTCTTTATTCGACCAAGTCTGAGAGGTGAAAGCATAGGGCAAAGTAATGGTGACTTGGTCTAAACTTTTACAAGTTGCGGATAGTTCAATGAGTGGAGCGGGAGTAAAAGGAATTGTCTTTTGAAAAAAACTATCATTGAGTTTTTGATACCAAGCATTGGATAATTCCGACAACCCACTTCCTTTAAAATGAACACCATCGGGTCTGTTAATCTGAAGAGAATCGGTATATGGCCCCTCAAATATATAATTATTGGGGTTGATGATATTATTTTGAGCATTAATGACATTCGGCAATGTCGGGCTTGAGTTATAATAATTCAAGGATACTCTTGAGACTACCCATGCCATATTTTTTCCGCTGTGTTTGCGACTTTGGTTAATGATGTTGAGAAGGCTTTCCCGATAATAAGACTCCGTGGTAAGAGACGTTTCGGACTCGCCCTGATGCCAAAGAATAGCCCTCAATCCTAGTTGGTTGATATAATATTGCAAAACTATTCTGAGGTTTGTATAAGGGGCATATTTAGGCAAATACCAGCCATAAGAGTTATGTTTTGTCTGAACATCATTGGCACTTTCAACCCAATTCTGGATGGTTGTGCCGCCATAAGCGACATTAAAAAACAAAATAGGAACATTGAGTTTACTGGCTAATTTATCGCCAAGCTCACCCCAACACCAAGCAGTCACGCCTCTTGGAGCAATATTTACGTTTGCGTCTAGGTGAGAAAATTCAGAAAATGGGGGTGTTTCGTCCAAAACAACATCGTTGAGGTAGTTGAGGCTATTTACTCGGTCATCAAGTGAAGCATGAGAACCATAATCTGCTTTACCTTCTGCATTCGATTGACCTGCAATGACAAATACTTCTCCAATTCCCACACGGCTAATGCTTTCTTGTCCGACAATTTGTCCATTCAATGATGCCCTCACTTGCAGACTATACCAGCCACCCAGGCCTTTTAGTTTGCCCACAAAACTGCCATTCACAGGATTTTCGCTTATTTTTGTCCAGTCTGTCAATGTTCCTTGACCAGATTGAACAGGCACAAGCCGAGCTTCTATCTTATCTATTTTTTGGCTAAAATTTCCACTGATGTAGATGTCAGCCTGATTATTACTATCTCTCTGAAAAACACTCCTATTGACAGGGTATTTAAGATTTATAATGCTTTGGGCATGTAAGAAATTATGTATAAAAAATAGGACGAATACCAAACGTAGCTTGCTCATTTCTCAAAATTAATCCATAAAATTGAGCAAATTTACTTTTTTTCTGGTAACTTTCAAATTTCGTCCCTTTTCTTTCTATTTTACGGCTCTAAAATGTACCTCTGTTGCTCCGTGACAAGGCCTATATCCATTAATTAATTGTCCGGGTTGTACGTGTATATTTGCCGGAAAACCGATTATTTTACCTTCTATGTTGGTACCATTGATGCGAAGTTCGCTCACATTGAGCGGGTAGCAATCAAGACCTTGGTCAGGAAGGAGTGTGCCTGTCCACTTTGCCGTAAATTTATCGCCGATTTGATAATAT
>CAYUFZ010000008.1:8440-22900 GCA_964444025.1 uncultured Emticicia sp. | reverse complement strand
TTCCGATTTGGATCAAAGATAAACTTTTTCAAAAAAATTCAATTTTTAAAAATATTAAGTTTCATTTTGGTGAAAGTAAAAATTGGTCTAAGTCATTATTATTTTCTGGACAATCCAAAGGGGCATTGTCATGGTCGCAGGTACTCATGTATCCTTGGTAAGTAAAATCCTCAAATCCATCTTTCGAAACCGTGACCAAATAATAGGCATTTCCAGTATCGGGTCGATTATTTTTGGTCAATAATACATTGCCAGAAAAGTTATACTCGATGGATGGATTTAAGTTTTGTACGGATATTCTGTACTGACTTAAATCGGTATTGGGAGTAAATGGCATAAACTTGAATTTCGCCCCACCTTCTCGACAGGCGGTATTAATTTTTAGTTGAATCGGTTTGTTATTCACATTGGTATTATTTGCGGTGCATCCTTGCATCACAAAATCCAACATACTGCCTTGTTCGGTATCAAAACCAGGGCTTAAATCTATGTTTTTGTTTGCTCCATACTTTATTAAAGATTTATTGGAAATCCTATCGGAAGTATTGATAGTCTCTGAGGCAAGTACATTTGAAGTAATTGCTACTAAATCTTTCGATGTATTGACTATTTTTTCGCAAGGGAAATTTAGTTTTACCAACCAAATATCTCGGTTATCTTGTCCACTATAATGGTTGTCCTTGACATCCCCATCGAATGATTTAGTGGTGCCAATCAATACCAAAGATTCATCGGGATTTTCATAGATTCCATTTCCTTCGTCGTCATCTGAGCCTCCCAAAGTTTTTGACCAAATCACTTGAAATGAACTAGATATTTTCATGACGAGTGCATCAAATCGGCCATTGTTATTTCCTGGAATTCTATTTCTATCGGTAATATCTCCATTATTTGAACGAGTGGAGCCTGCCAAAAGAAAGTTCCCGTCAGATGAGCTTGTCAATTCGTTGAGATTATCTCTGCCCGAACCTCCAATTATCTTTTTTTGAAGAATCTCTCCTGTACTATTGGTTTTGAATAACCAAATATTATCTTCATAATTGAAAGGAATTGCATCTGAACTTGTAAAAGCAAAATCATTATCAAATGAGTTTGAGCTGATACCAAGAATAATATCACCGTTGGGTTTGCAAATTAATTTTTCACATTCATCATTTTGACTTCCTCCATAGGTTTTATTCCATAGGAAATTCAGGGAATTGTCAAATTTAGCAATCAAAATATCTTTAGCTCCTCTATTTTGGACAATGCCGTTATCGGTAGAGGTACTTGAGCCACAAAGAATGTACTGTCCGTCAATGCTTTGTTTAATATCCAAAACCGTTTCATTTCCATTTCCTCCGATACATTTTTTTGCTAAAATATTGCCTGAATTATCAATTTTTGCAACCCAAATATCTTGGTTATAGCTTGTTACAACTTTTCCTGAGTTTGCCATATCGCCATCTCCAGAAAAAACATTCCCTGCTATTAAGTATTGTCCATTATTGATTTTTAAGATTTTAGCCGGAGCATCTTGGGCTTCTCCCCCATAGGTTTTGAACCAATCCACATGACCAACCGCATTGAGCTTGACCAATAAAATATCATTTCCGCCTTTGCCTTGCGAATTAATGATATCTCTTCCATTGCTATAACTGAATCTGAGTTTTTGATAATTTGAAATACGGCAGAGCAACAAGATACTTCCGTCGTCATTTTGAACCAAATCCATTGCCCTAAAACCCGTGTATGATTTATCATCGTAGATAGTTGTTTCCCAGAGCATTTCCCCATTGTTTCTCAATTTGGAAATCCATGCCATTTCATAACCTTGGGTGGTTCGTTTTCCGATACTTAAAAGATTTCCATCGTTGGATTTGATGATTTTTGTACCTTCATCACCATACCAACTCGACCAGCCGTAGCATTTTTGCCATTCGATTGTAGAGGGAAATACCTGTGCAAGCGTTAAGGAATGGATACAGACTAATCCAAAAGCTGCTAATATTGAAATTTTAGCACTTGTTTTCATTTTTTTATCATTTCTGACCAATTAGCTTGGTCATGTTTTCATGGCATTTACTATAAATAGTTATATCAAATTTGATGCCAAGATTGATTAAAATTTATATTTTCGGGAATTTGTCTTCAAGGAGGGGATTTTTGGAATAAAATCAAAAAAAAAGGCATTAAATTCACGTTAAGACGGAGAATTTAATGCCTTTTTAAGCAAGCAATGGTATTTTTATTTTGAAATCAATTCTTTGATATCTCGAATGATTTTGTCTGCTAAATTCGAAGCAGTTGTTTCAAATTCAGACTCTGCATAAATACGGATGATTGGTTCGGTATTGGATTTTCGCAGATGCACCCATTCTTTTTCAAAATTAATTTTTATCCCATCTTCTGTATTGATTGGATATTTATCATATTTTTGCTTAATATCCTCCAATATTTTGTCCACATCCAAATCTGCCGTTAGCTCGACTTTTTTCTTAGAAATATGATAATTTGGATAAGTTTTTCTTAAAAAACCAATGGGTTTATTATGTTTTGCCAAATGGCTCAAAAACAAGGCAATTCCCACCAAGGCATCACGACCATAGTGAAAATCTGGGTAAATGATGCCTCCGTTTCCTTCTCCACCAATAATAGCCCCTACTTCTTTCATTTTCTTTACTACATTCACTTCTCCTACCGCTGCACTGAAATATTCTCCTCCAGCTTTCAGCGTAATATCTTTCAATGCCAACGTAGAAGATAAGTTTGACACAGTAGTACGTGGCACGTCCGATGGTGTATTTTTTAGGATATAATCTGCCACCGCTACCAAGGTATATTCTTCTCCGAAAGCTTCCCCATCTTCATTAATAAAAGCCAATCTATCCACATCTGGATCGACAACAATACCCAAGTCATATTTACCCTTGCGAAGTTCGTTTGAAATTTCAATTAGATTTTCTGGCAAAGGCTCTGGATTGTGAGCAAACATGCCACTGGGTTCGCAATTAATTTCTTTTATTTCTGTTACTCCAAGAGCTTTTAATAGCATCGGAACAGCAATCCCACCCGAAGAATTTACGGCATCTAAGCAAATTTTGAAATTCGCCTCTGCAATTGCATTTTTATCGACCAAAGGCAAATCTAAAATTAATTCGATATGCTTTTGTAAATAATTTTCATTCGTTTCAATTTTTCCTAAGTTTTTGACATCAGAAAACTCATAAGTTTCACGCTCGACAATATCCAGCAAGGCTTCTCCATCCTCTCCCGAAATAAATTCCCCTTTTTCGTTGAGTAATTTTAAAGCATTCCACTGAATTGGATTATGGCTAGCTGTCAGGATAATTCCCCCCAAAGCATTTTCCAGAGGTGTGGCTATTTCAACAGTTGGAGTAGTGGAAAGACCCAAGTCAATGACATGAAAACCCAACCCTACTAATGTAGAACAAACTAAGTCAGAAACCATTTTTCCGGATAGTCGTGCATCTCTGCCTACTACTACTTTGAGTGCTTTGTCCGGATGGTTGGTCTTGAGCCAATAGCCATAAGCCGCTGTAAATTTTACAACATCTAAAGGGGTCAAGGCTTCTCCACTTTTACCTCCTATTGTTCCTCTGATACCTGAAATTGATTTGATTAGTGTCACTTGAATGTGGTTTTAAATTTCTGCAAATCTACAAAAAACAATAAACATTTCATAGTAGGCTAAATTCATTGGGGCTTTCTATTTTATGAAAATATTAATTTTAGGCTTTTTTATGCTGTTTTTCCCAATATGTTTATTATTTTGTATTAAATGTGAATAAAATATTGTTATTTTTCGTTCTAATGTTGAAAATATTCATAAAATGTTTGTAAAAAGGTTTATATTAATACTGGTTTTTGTTTTCATTGGTATTGTATCTTGGGAATTTGCTCGTTCGTATATTTTGGGAGATACTGCTACCGAAATTCAAACTTCACATCACCTCATTCTGAAAGAAATGAAGGTGTTGGGGAAATTGCAATTAAGTAGTTTTGTATTTAAGGATATTGTAGAACAAGAGCTAGAAAGGCCTTTTTTGCCTAATCCCAAAGCTTTACTCATTGTTGAGGGAGAAGCGGTGGCATGTATTGATTTGACCAAAATCTCGGATAAAAATTTAAGAACGATAGGGGATACGCTCGAAATTTTGATGCCGAATCCGGAATTATGTACTTATAAGATTGACCACGAAAAATCAAGAATTTATCAGACGGAATTTGCTTTTATGAGCGAACAACCTTTGATGAATGAAGCCTATTTGCGTGCGGAAGCTAAAATTAAAGAATCTGCCATCGAATCGGGGATACTCACAATAGCACAAACCAACGCACAAAGTATCCTGACTCCTTTGTTGGAGAAGGTTTCTAATAAAAAAGTAGTCTTAATTTTTCAGAATTAGATTTTTCCGCCAAACGCAAGGTCTCCTGCATCGCCTAAGCCTGGAATAATGTACGATTTAGAGTTTAGTTCGTCGTCAATATCTCCAATCCATAAGCGACATTGGGGAAGTCTTGCTTGGATAAATCGTACGCCCCTCCGGCTGGCAATCGCCGAAACAATATGTGTTTTGGCAGGAATACCGAATCTTAACATGGCATGATATGCTTTTTCTATGGATTTTCCTGTGGCTAACATGGGGTCACAAATAATTAGAATTTTTCCATGAATATCTGGACTCGAAATGTAATCCATCTCTATCTCGAAACTTTCCTTGTCGTCATGCTTTCCTCGGTACGCTCCAATAAATGCGTTTTCTGCTTTGTCGAATATCCTAAGCAAGCCTTGGTGTAATGGCAATCCCGCCCGCAAAATGGTTACTAAAACGACTTCTTGTGCCGGCAAATAGGTTGTTTTTTCTCCTAAAGGACTTAAAATGCTTTGTTTTTGGTAGTTGATGTTCTTGGAAATTTCATAAGCAAATATTTCTCCCAACCTCTCCAAATTATTCCTGAATCGCATGGAGTCTTTCTGAATATGGCTATCCCGTAATTCTCCTAAAAATTGATTGGCAATCGAGTTAGTTTCTGTTAATACAAACATTTTATCTATCGTTTAGAAGGTGTAGTTTTTCAGAATAGAATTCCATCGAATACTCATCGAAAACATATTATTTACAAAATCGCTTTTAATTCCTGAAAGAGCCAAATCTCTTTTTTGAAATTTCAAATCCAAAAATAGATTATGTGCCATCATGATTGCCGCCGAAAGTTGATAGCTTCTGATAAATTCTGTACGCCCTTGTCCTATTTCATTTCCGAAATCAGAAGGTCGGTATAGATTATAGTTTCTTGTGATATTGCCACCCCAATTGATAATGCCATCGTCTTTTCCATGAGTGGCATTTAGATAAGTAAAATTAAAACTCAGCCTATCGATGGGCTGATAACGTGCCACAAATAGAAATTCTTTAAAATTTGCCCCCAAAGGGTGTGCCAAAGGTAAATTATAATTTACATAATTGCTATAACTTGAACTATGGCTATAAGTGAAAGGCCGTGCCAAATTATATTCTGCCTGGAAATCAAGATTTTTTACACCCATTACATCGATGTAGCGACCGCCAATTTGTGCGGCATATTTTTTACCCCACCAACCAGATTGCTTGAATTGGCTGATGTTGAATTCATCCAAAACCAATTGCCCGTAAATAGAATAATGTTTTTTGAAATTATATTTAAAATCTGCACCTAAAATAGAATTATCCACACTGCCTAAATTCCCTTCCACGTATCGTAAAAATATCACGGGATTGAGATAGTTCAGGTCAAAGCCGATTGCTCTTTTGCCAAAAACAATGCTTTCAAATAAACCAATGTTGAGGTTTTTGTTTACATTTATACTCAAATGCTGGAGCGAAAAATATTTTGGGGGTATCAACTCTGTATTATTGACAGCCAAAGGAATTTGTCGATTCGAGGCTTGGGCATAAAGGTTCATGTATTGTACACGACCGATTTGTGTACTAATTTTAAGGTGTAAATATGCCGGAGAAAAATCTGATAAAATCATCGAACGAATCCCCGAGCCGATAAAGTTTTTGTCGTGTCCAAATTGTATTTGAATATTTTTGATTGGATTAAAGACAATATATCCTCTTGCAGAGATAAAATCACTTGCAAGCCGAATAGAGTCGTCGCCCATAATTTTGGTAAAAGCTTCGTATGGATTGGCATTATATCGCCGTGAATATTCCCGTACGTATTCAGGATAAGTAACCTGATTGTCGCTCATCATGGTATAAAATCCAATTTTCGAACCAATTGTCCCTCTTATTTCGATGCCACGTGTATTAATTTTAGGCATCTCTTGCAAATTATTGTCTTGTGTAATGCCAAATTGAAAAAGGGGGCTGATGTGCAAATCAAATTCCTTAGAATGACTTTGATAGAAATCGGATTTTGTTTTAAAAAAATGCTTCCAAAGTGGCTTTTTGTTGAAATTTTGTGCCATTTTTGAGGAATCCAAATATTCCCAGCTATCATTTTGAAGGTATCTCAAATTAAATTTATCTGCTTTACTTAATTTGCTTTCTGAACTATTTTCGATTTTTTGACTAAGTTCGACCAAGTCTTTTCTTCGTATCGGTTTAACATTGCTATGGAAATTTGCCAATACACCAGATTTTATTTCGTATCGCTCGATGAGATGAGAATAATCGTCGCTCAATGGGCTTAAAAGACTTTGAGAAAATGCTTGATTGACCGAAAAGAATGCAAAAAATATCAAGAGTTGTCGGAAATGCTTCATGAAATTAACTTGTACAAAAACAATATCTATCGTTTTTTGGTATATATGATGTTTTATGTTTGTTGATTTTCTGAACACAATGTCAATTATTTTGGTTGAATCACAAATGACTGCCACTTGGGAGTAACGTGCGAATTTACAGATTATTCCTTATACTTTATAAATCTTAATGTAGATTTGCAATAAATTAACGTAATTTTTAATTCAATTATCGTTTTATCCATTTTTATCATGAAATCCTTTCAAATACCTGAAATTTATAAAAGTAATATCATTGCCAAAATAAAAGAATCTCGCCGCTCTAAAGATAAATTAAAAAAAGATTTTAGTCCGACTTTGCTCGATTTTGGGGTGATAAAATTCCTAATCGCTAGGCATTTCGGGTTTTGTTATGGGGTCGAAAATGCAGTTGAAATTGCTTATCAGACAATCAATAAAAATGTAGGAAAAAGGATTTTTTTATTGAGTGAGATGATTCATAATCCAGACGTAAATGCTGATTTACTGAATCAGGGGGTTCGGTTTTTGATGGATACCAAAGGAAATCAACTCATTGATTGGACAGAGCTTCGCTCGGATGATGTTGTTATTGTGCCGGCTTTTGGCACAACTTTAGAAATTCAACATCGATTGGAAAAACTTGGCATTAATCCGTATCAATATGATACGACTTGCCCATTTGTAGAAAAAGTTTGGAATCGGGCTGCCCAAATAGGCGAGAGAGGCTATACCATTGTGGTTCATGGAAAACCGAATCATGAAGAAACCAGGGCAACGTTTTCGCATAGCCGAAAAAATGCTCCTACTGTGGTTCTCAATGATATAAAGGAAGCGGAATTGTTGGCTCAATATATCCAAAAAAATAAAAATATAGAGCAATTTTTCGTTGATTTTAAAGGTCAATTTTCTGAGGGTTTCAATCCAGCTACTGATTTGGAGAGAATTGGTGTGGTAAACCAAACGACGATGCTTGCTTCTGAAACCCAAGCCATAGCCGATTTTTTGAAAACGACAATGGCTGAATATAGAAAGGTTTCTGCCAATGATATCGAACAATATTTTGCCAATACCAGAGATACGCTCTGCTATGCCACCAATGATAATCAGGAAGCGACCTACGCATTACTCCAAAATAAGGCCGATTTGGCAGTAGTTGTTGGTGGCTATAATAGCTCCAATACGTCGCATTTGGTGGAGCTTTGTGAGCAATCGCTGCCTACATTTTTTATTCAATCTCACGAAAGTATTCTTGATAAATCGACCATTAAACATTTTGATTTACACCGAAAAGAAGTATTGGAAAGTCGTTTTTTGTCTGATAAAACCCCTCAAACCGTGATGCTTACTTGTGGTGCTTCTTGTCCTGATTCTGTGATGGAGGCAGTATTGTTGAAAATTTTAACTTTTTTTGAGGTGGAGGAAACAATAAATGATGTGCTTTTGACGTTGTAAGGATTTGAATCGAGAGATTCATGATTTTGTTACTAATCCCATAAATGTTTCACAATGAAAATGCTTGAATACGTAAAGCTAATATTAGAAAAAGTTAGCTTTGAACGAAAATTGTTCGAAAAAGAATTGAACAAAGGTTTGAAAATGCTTTCTGTCAAAGAATTGAAAGAATTGAGAAAGTGGTGTTATGAAAAATTTGGAAATGCTTACAAAGGGGTATTAAACCGTGCTTTTGCTAAGGCTTTTGATTCATTCAATTTGAAAAGACGACCTCAGAATTTTGTCTGATTTTCGACAAAAATACAAGACTTCGGCAGAGAAATTCTCTCTGCCAAGTTGATTGATAACCTAAACTAAAACTGAATATCTAAATTTACGCAGCTATTCTAATAAAATCTTCAAAAAAATCTTCTTCTTCTTCACTTTCTGCCAATTCAGAATCTTCGTTTTCTTCGTAATAAATCTCATCATCGTCCCAAATTCTTTCTTCCGCTAATCCATTCAAAATTGTCAATTTCATCTTGTCTAATGTTTTAATGCCACAAATGTCGTGACATCATTTAAACTTATGATTGCCAGAATGTTAAGAAATTAATAATTCATCTTTACAATAATTTAATTTTGCCTTAAATATTTATTAATATTTATTGATGAATTTTGCGAAAAAATAATCCAAATGGAATTATCTCGTACAGAATCCAAATCTATCCCTAATATTTTATTAATAAGCATTCCAATTGGGATGTTTTTCTATTATTCTTCGTGCTTGATTACGGACAATGCCCGATTGCCTTTTGTTCGGGATTCATCAGATTATGCTTCTGAATCTGTCGATTTGCATCAAAGTATTAGCCGGGTTCGTGCCGCTTTGATTATGAATGCCGATTGCGTCGAAATCAAAACCGAATTTTATCAATTGAGGGAGGTTTTGTCCAAATCTTGTTCGGTAGAAAAGGCGGAGTTGCTGACAAATGAGATTTATGAAGTTTATAAAAAAGGAAATCGTGCGGCTGCCGTAAATTTATTGAATGAATTATTTACGAAGACGAATCTGGCAAATTAATATAAATATTTTTTCAAAATTTGGGCTATTTTAAAGAAATAGCCTATTTTTTTGCCCCAAAATCATTATTTTAGCTTTATCTAATATCTTCTCTGTAATTTTGCAAAACAAATTTTTTTTACTAAAGTCGGATTTTTGAATACTGAAAACAGATTTAAAAGCCCCAAATTTGCCAATGTTGTTATTATTTATCGACCAAGAGGAGGAGTCTTCGGAGTTATTCATTCATTTGCTTTCCAATATTAGCTCGGAAGTGGAAGTTCGTTGGTATAAAAATATGGAGGATGTTGATTGGTTGATGGATGCTAAACCGGATTTGATTTTTGTGAATGTGCTACAATATCGCCATTTATCTTTCGAAATTCCTTGCGTATTGATGGCAGATTCTATTGCCGATTGGGCGGAGTATTCGCATTTGACTCCCATATTTGACAAACTATTGAGGCCATTTCAAATGAGTCAGTTGCTTAAAATATTTGAAAAATATCATTTTTACAAAAGGCATTTTAAGGTTTTGAATCAGAATTATTGCTCTGAAAAAAGATGGAAAGATAGAATCATTGGAAAAAAAGGAACAAATTTTCATGTCATTCTCTGCAAAGATATTTCGTTTATTTATACAGAATCTAAAATTGTTTTTGCAATAGATAAAGATGGCAACAGATTTATTTTAGAACAAAGTCTAAGTGACTTGGAAATGATGCTGAATCCTACAAATTTTTTTAGAGTTAATCGCAAATTTATTGTCCATATACTTGGTATCAAGAGTTTTAAACCTTCTTTTAAAGGTAAAATTGCCCTCGAACTAGAACATTTGTCCAAAGCAGAGGTGAGTATCAGTCAGGAAAATGCTCAACAATTCAGAAAATGGATTGAAGGATTGGCTTGATTATTTTGTTTATTAGACCAAATTTTTATGAAAAAACTGTACATTATTTTAATTACTTGTTATTATTCTTTGTCGAATGCACAAGAAGCACCAAAAGACAGTGTAAAAAAATTAGAGGAAGTAGTTGTGGCGGCTTCGAGGATTGAAGAAAGCATATTTTCTGCCCCTGTTTCGGTCGGGAAAATCAATGCAACGATGATTCAACGCACGGCTTCTACGGAAATGATTGCTTTGTTGGCAAGCCAAAAAGGAATAGATGTCAGTCGTTCGAGCTGGTTTGTGAGTAGCCTCAGTTCTCGTGGTTTCAATAGTGCAAAAGCAGAGAGGTTGTTGCAATTGTCTGATAATGTGGAGTTTATGTCTCCGACATCGTCTTTATATGGGGGCAATTGGATGGGGACATCCGAATTGGACATTGAAAGCATCGAGATAATTTATGGAGCTAATTCGGCATTATATGGTTCGGGTGCATTAAATGGGGTAATTTTGATGAATTCTAAAAACCCATTTTTTTCCCAAGGCTTGACAATGTCGATGAGGTCGGGGACAAGGCACTTAGTGGATTTTCAGATGCGATATGCCAAAGCCATTGTTCCGAAAGTTGCCATTAAATGGAATATAAATTATACCTCTGCAGATGAATTTACGGGTAATTCCGATGCTGCCATCAAGCCCAAAACTGAAGGAGGATTGGCTGGCTCTGATGCCCTAAATAATGGCTATGCGTCGGTATTTGGATGGAATAAACTAAACTTTTTTGGAGATTTGGGTCAAACGGTCTCCAATCCAATCTTTACACAATACAACAATGGTCAGGCATATCGTGTGTATATGCCGGGCTTCAAAGAATCAGACTTATTAGCAGCCAATCGAGGTAGTTTTTTTAATATTTTTGGTTCTACATTCAAAGCTGGACATTTGAAAATTAATCCATCGATTCATCTGAGATTATCTCCCAAAACACAAGCCATGTATGAATATAAGTTTTCATTGGGTAATGGTATTTTTCAAAGCACCAGTCGATTTGCGTGGAGAGAAATGAAATACGACATGCACAAAATAGAGCTTAAAAATGATTCTTGGTTTGTGCGAGCCTATTCTTTGTTTGATTACGGCGGAAAAGCGTATGAGTTAGGAGGGGTAGCCAATGCCTTGCAAAACATTCGACTGACAAACCCCGAAAATGGGCAATATCCAACTTATGCAACCAATTATTTGAATGCTTGGAATCAAATATTTGCTTCTGCCAGAGGAGATGGATTTGTAGGAGGGATGATGCCTGGAGTTTATTCACCAGATTTTGAGAAAGGAGGGATTCCGTCCAATTGGTCTATCCCACAGATTGTCGGCAATCAAAGTATCGAAGAGGCGGCAAAATTAGCTTTTGATTTGACCAAAAACCTCCAAATAAACCCAAGTCAAGCTTTGTTCCAAAAAATTACCAATCAGGTTGCGGATGGAGTAGGGGATTTGCAAATAAATGGTTCTAAAATAAAAGGAGCAGCATTTGCTAATACTGCCAGAAACGTTGATTTTTCGGCACAAAAAACTTTTTCATGGAAAAGCTCTGATTTAATTATCGGGGGAGCATGGAGGAAATATTATTTGAAATCCAGCGGAACTTTATTGTCCGACGGAAGTAATTCTCCACTTGGAGCTATGCCAAGAAATTACATTACTAATTGGGAATCAGGTATTTATAGCCAATTAAGATATAAATTTATCAATGATAAATTACTTATTTCGGTGGCTTCACGAATGGATAATTTTAAAAATTTTGGCTTAAAATGGTCGCCAAGAATCTCCGCAGTATATTCGGAAGGCAGGCATAATTTTAGGGCTAACTTCGCCACTGCATACAGAGCCCCGGCTCAACTTGACCAATATATTTATTTGGATTATGGGAGTATTTTGCTGATTGGGAATACTGAAAATGGATTCAAAGGACTTAATGCTTCGGGTACTCTTCCGATAGCGATTCCTAAAATTGCACCAGAACAAATGAACTCTTGGGAGATTGGCTACAAAGCCTTGATAAATAAGGATTTACAAATCGATATGAGTTACTACCGAAGTTTGTATAATCAATTTATCGGAATTGTCAGATTTCAAGGAAGAGAAGATGGGCTAATGCCTGAAGGTAATTTTCAAACAAAAACAGGTGATTGGGCAAAGCCTATAACAGACAGAACCCGAGGACGATTTATTCAGACTTGGGCTAATTTTGATAAACCCGTGACGACACAGGGGGCTTTCGTTAGTTTGGATTATCGACTGAATAAGTTTTTTAGTTTTTATGGAAATTATACTTGGTCGAAAATATCAACGATTGAAGGTTTAATTGCTGGATTTAATACCCCAACACATAAATTTAATGTAGGACTCAATGGTACTTGCTCCAACAAATTATTTTATTCGTTAAATTATCGTTGGAACAGCACTTATACTTATTTTATGCCTTTTGATGAGGGTGAAATTAAGGCATTTGGGACTTTAGATGCCCAATTGAACTATTCGTTTGCTACTCATACGACACTCAAATGTGGGGCGACCAATCTTACCAATGCGTATGCGGTGAGTGTGTATGGCTCTGCACCGATACCTCGATTGGTGTATTTTGGAGTGGTATTGAACTTGCCATAATGATAAAAAACGACTGTCGAGCATCTCGACAGTCGTTTTTTATCATTAATTTTCTAATTCTAATTTTTTACCTTTTCCAGCTCCTTTGGATTGCTTGATGCGATAATTGAGGGTGAGGTTAAATTGCCTTAATCTTCCTTGAAAACTGCTTTGAGTGACAAAATTTTGCCCTTCGGTGATGTTGCGATATTTTCTTGAATTAAGAATGTCTAAAATGTTGAAATTCAGAGTTGCCTTCCCTTTCAGAATATCTTTGCTTGCCGATAAGTCGAAGAAATAGACGGGTAATCGATATCCTTGGACAGTTTTTTGTTTGGCTTCGTAATTGCCTCTAAACTGTAAGTCTAAACCATTTTTTAGGGAAAATCTGGAAGTTTGTCGAACAAACCAACTATCAGTATTTCGCACATACGAAGCATCGATGTTACTCCCGTCAATTTTAGCATGAAATAAATTAAAATTCATGTCAAATTTCCACCATTTAGCAATGGTATATTGCCCAGTTAATTCAACTCCATAAGCATTTTCCGACCGTAAATTTTCTGGTCGAGTGCTGGCAAATCCATCTGCCCTTACCTGCCTAATTCGTTCAATTTTACCACTTGTATTTCTTAGGTATAAAGACGAAGTAATGGCTCCTTTTTCAAAATATTTGATATAGCCTGTTTCAATAACATTACTAAACTCGGGGTTCAGGTTTGGGTTTCCGCTAAAGAAATTTCGATTATCTGAAAAAGTAGCAAATGGGCTTAAATCATTGTAAAATGGTCTTCTAACCCTTCTGCTATAGCTTAATTGTAAGTTGTTGTCTTTGGTAATTTCATAATTCAAATGAGCACTTGGGAATAAATTGTTGTATTTTCGAGGATTTACTTCATTGGTTTCTCTAAGGGTTGTCTTTACGTCTGTCCATTCGGCTCTTAGTCCTGCTTGATAGCCTATTTTTTTGCTTTTATTCCCAATAATTCCATACGCAGCATGGATATTTTCGTCATAAATAAAATAATTCTTCAGCCCGGGCAATACTTCCCATGCTTGATTTTCATTTTTTTGATTGACAACATAGTCATTGACCATATCTCTGAAACTACTACGAATCCCCGCCTCAAATTTGCCGTCTTTACCAAAGGGTTTTGTATAATCCATTTGAAGCAAAAATTGTTTTTCGTATTCATCGTTCAAGGAGTTTTGTACCAATGAGCGATTATTGAGAAGTACTTCGGTAGGGCTAAAATAATCTTGGGTAAAAAGCTGGTCGGACCGTTCCCAATTATCCAAAAATCGTATTTCGGCGTTCAATTCATGGCCTTTTTGCTGGTAAGTTTTTTTATAACTCAAGACATATTCGGAGTTTGGCTCTGTTTCTTTTTCGTCTTGTTTTCGTTTGCTGATTTGATACAAGTTATCTTCCCTAAAGATATAATCTTCGTATCGCAAATTTGTGATTCTCCGGGCTTTGCTGCGTCGGTAGAGGTACGAAGCTGTCAGGGTATTTTTTTCATTGATATAATTTTCTTGTGAAAAAAAGCATCTTAATTATCCTTATTTTACTGCTTTCTAGCGGATATTCTCTTGAAAGATCAAACACCGATATAGACCTATTTTTTACATATGGCTTAAATTCATAAAAAGATACGTTGGTGTTATCAACTACAA
>CAYUFZ010000008.1:3404-8430 GCA_964444025.1 uncultured Emticicia sp. | reverse complement strand
ATTTTTTTCATTGATATAATAATCCAAACCTCCTCGAATATTGGTATTGAATCCGGTTAGTGTTCCTTTATTCGCTTGGGTCAGAAAAAAAGTGGTATCATTGTTTTGTCTTTCCTGATTAATCCACGAACGGTTTGGGCGGATATTATAGGCAATGCTATAATTGACAAAAAAATTGATTTTATTTTTTCTATAATTGATATTCGCTGCACCTCCATAGTTGACAGGCTGCCCAGTAATGACATCAAACGAACCGTTAAATCCTTGCTTTTGGTCTTTTTTTAGAATAATATTGATAATACCTGCCATGCCTTCTGCCTCATATCTGGCTGAGGGATTGGTGATTACTTCTACTTTCTCAATCATGCTGGCTTGTAGAGATTGTAAGCCCGAGCCACCTTTGAAACTGACTAAGCCGGAGGGTTTGCCATCAATCAAAATTTTTACATTGTCACTTCCTCTCAATTTGATTCCGCCTTCGGCATCAACTGATACAGAGGGGATATTGGTCAAAATATCGTTTGCATTGCCACCTGCATTTGCCAAATCTTTTCCGACATTAAATACTTTTCGGTCTAACTTAACCTCCATACTGCTTTTTTCAGCCTGAATCACCACCTCTTGAAGGGCATTACTTGTGTTTTTTAGAGGAATGATTCCTAAATCCACCTTTGGATTTTCTTTACTAAGGATAATGGATTCAGTTTGGTGTTTGGCATATCCGATATATTCGATTTCTAAAAATACTTTCGAATATGGAAGTCCAATAGCAAATTCACCTTTTTCATCGCTTAACCCACCTCCGATGAGTTTTTGTTCGGCATTAAGTACCCGAATACTGGCAAAAGCCAAAACTTCATGGCTCGATTCATCTATTAATTTACCCTTTATTTGGGCTTTATTGTTGGTTTGGGCAAAACCGAATGGAGAAAGAAGAATCAACAAGATAAATAGACGTGTTTTCATTGGTTAGGTTGAAGCTTAAAGAAAGCGATATATTGTCGGGTTTGAAATAAAAAGTACAAGCAGGATGAATGGCATCTGCTTGTACCAAAAATGTAGGCTTTTAGTTAATTTGCTTGCTTTTGTTCCGAAAAATCAAATTTATTCACAGCCTGACAAGCCCCCGAGCATCCAGCACATTTGTCTGATTTGGCGGAAAATTGTTTTTTGATGGTATTTGCCAAAAAAAGCAATGCACCGATAAAAATTACTGCGATAATAAGATTTTCAATCATCGAATTGCCTGAATAATGTGTTGATAATGATGCTCCGAATGCCAAGCATACAAAGCAATGACATCTTGAAGCACATAAGTTTTTTGGTATCCCCCATGATAAAATGTTTTTTGAAGGGACTCTTTATTCAGTGTTTTGAATAGATGTACTATTCGCTCGTGAACACCTTCCAGAATTGACAAAGACGGTTCAATAGGAAGAGAAACATCTGCCAACTCTGCCCATAGTTTTTCGTTATACCCTTTTACGGTTGGATTCTCTTCGGTCAGAGCCAATCGTACTCGAATATACATATTTATGTGGCTATCTGCCAAATGATGTACCACCTGCCGAACAGTCCAGCCTTCTGGGCGATACGTTTTATTCAAATCAGTATCGGAGAGAGTTTTAACCAATTTTTTTAATTTTTCAGGAAAATCTTCCAAAACTTGAATATGTTGGTCTGTTTCAGCCAAAGTATAGGAATCCTTCTTTTGGAAAGGCCCGATTGGGAATTTTAAAGCATCTAAATCCATATATTTGTGTTTATGTCCAATAACGCTGAATTTCTGCCAATAGTTCTGCATGTACTGCCGAGCCTACGACTACATCTCCGCCAAATAAATAATTTTCTCCACCTGCAAAATCACTGACGACTCCTCCCGCTTCTTTGACGAGTAATACCCCTGCTGCCATGTCCCAAGAATTTAAGTTATATTCATAGAATCCATCAAAATAGCCACAAGCGGTGTATGCCAAGTCTATAGCTGCCGAGCCGATTCGTCGTAGCCCATGTGTTTTTTGCATCAAAGATTCTAAAATTAGCAAATACTTATCTTGATTCTCAAATTTATAATAAGGAAATCCAGTAGCCAACAAGCTTTCGCCCAAATGCTTGTTTTTCGAGACGTGTATGGGTTTTCCATTCCGAAATGCTCCGCCTCCTTTGGTGGCAGCATAAATGTCTTGGGTACATACATGATAAACAACCCCTACCAAAATCTCTTTTCCTTTTGCTAATGCCAAGCTGACTGAATAATTTGGCATGCCGTGTATAAAGTTGGCTGTTCCGTCCAGAGGGTCAATAATCCAATTAAGGCCCTCCAAATCTTGTGAATCGGCTGTACCTTCTTCGGTGATGAATCCCGCTTCTGGAACGAGGATCCGCAATTCGGTCACAATCAATTTTTCTGTTTCTTTATCGACATAAGAAACCACATTATTCACGTCTTTATATTCAATGGCATCTCTATTGAAAGCAGTTGCTTCTTGTGCTATAAATTTTCCAGCTTTTATGGCAGTTTCGACGGTTTTTTCACAAATTTTTATTAAATCCATATTAGTTCAATCCTTGAATGTTCTTTCCTTTGGGATATTTGACATTGTATTTGAGAATCAGTTCTTTCTCTTCGGAAGTTTGAAGGTTTAGATTCCACGTCAATTTTCCAGTTTCTTTGTCAAATTCAGCTCCTTTGGCTTCTTCCAGCTCTACTTCAATTCTACTGTCTTGCGATACCGGGATTTGTTCTTCCAAAACCAATGATATATTTTCATTTTTGGTGTTTCGGACTAAAATTTTATAGCCAAATTCTTCTTTTATATTCGAGCCGATGGTTTTGTTGGATTTATAATCTCTGATTTCTTCTTTTTTGGCAATAATCTTTTTATCTCTTCCCAAAGATATTTGCATGGTATCTTTGGTATCGCTATTTCCGATTTGTGTATTGCCTACAAATAATCCTTCAAAATAGATATTTGCACTTCCTGGAAGTAAATTGTATTTTTCCCAATCGATAATCTTTGCCACCAAAAAGGCATCTTTTTCAAATTTCGGAACACTGTAATACTTGAAAACACTTGGTAGTGAGTGTGTTTGAATATCAACGGTAGTCGGGTTCGTACCTGAACTAACCGTGTATGGAATAGTAATATCAAAATTAACTGCCAAAGTCGTTTGCGTGCTTGTGACGAAAGGCATCATGTCATTCTCTGGAGCAGGTGCTTCTGCCATCACTGCGGAATATTTCAGATTTCTTGTTGTTTTTGCTTCTGGAGAAGGCTCAAAAATACTTAATTTATTTGTTTCTAAAGTGGGTTTATCTCCTCCTTCTGAGGGGTTTCCAGTCGATAACGTCAATTTGACGTTTTTCCAATCGATTCCTGTATTTTGGTATATTTGACCTTTGTATGCTAAATCGATATTAGAACGCACATTTTTGGCACGGATGTCGTAATTGGGTGTCCATGCAGCTTCGGTGGCAATATAACTAAGGCTAATTTCGGCAACTTGGGCATTTTTGCTACTGATGAGTAACTCAATCTCTCCAGCGGGCCGACTGAGAGTAGAGCCTTGCTCTGTTAGTTGTTTTTGATATTTTTCAATTTTTTCCTTTAAATCATTTGCTTGACGAATCAGCTGCATCTGACGTGTGCCAATTTCGGTGAGTTTGGTACGGAAAAAATCCATCATTTCTTTTAATTCCTCGGGAGAAAGCCCTTCTTTTTCATTCTTAATGTTCGAATTAGCCATCAACATATTTCGTTCGTTGTCGGCTACTTTAATCAAAACGTCCATTACTTCTAATTCATTCTTAATATTTTTCAGCGAATCTTCTAATAGGTTTCGTTTTTTATTTCCCAAGTGATTTTCTCGAAATTTTACTCCCAATAGGGTCAATTCTCCTTTGATACCAATCTGGATACTATTGCTGAGGGTGGTTTGTGCAATATTTCCGATAATCAAGCGATTTTGTCCTTCTTTGACATTCGCTTTTACCTTTGCCTCCACTTGGGCTTTGTCTAAAAATACGGTAATGTGTTGATTTTCAGCCTCAATTGACTGTTGATTTTGGGCTCTTGTACTGTATGCTCCCCAAATAAGTAAGGTTGATAATACGAAGCTGATTGAATTAAGTTTCATTTGGATATGTTTTTTTATGATAAACGTCTTAGTTTTTTAATTTATTAGAGATATTTTAGCTTGAAGGACAATTTTATTCAAAATAAACCTTTTATGCCTATTTTTTGAACAAAAACAAGAAAAAAATTTTTCATCTATTGAATAGAATCCATAAATTGCCGATTATCACACTATTTATTTTTTGAAGATGATACAAGAAAAAAATCTTAGAAGATTTACCGAGAATATTTTTTTGAGTTTGGGATGCCCCAAAAAAGATGCAAAACTTGCCGCTGATGTCTTAATTTCTGCTGATTTGAGAGGCGTAGATTCTCACGGAACTGCAAGATTGGTGGGCTATGTTCGGCTATATGACCACGGCAGACTGAATCCTAATCCTAATATTCAGATTATCCATGAAAGCCCATCAACAGCTGTGATTGATGGAGACCGAGGGCTTGGCTTGGTCGTGGCACCCTATGCCATGCAAATCGCTATGAAAAAAGCCAAAAAAGTAGGTTCAGGATGGATTTCTGTTCAAAATTCAAATCATTTTGGCATAGCAGGCTATCATTCGATGTTGGCACTAAAACAAGACATGATTGGCTGGTCGATGACGAATGCAGCTCCTTTGGTAGTGCCGACTTTCAGTTTGGAAAAAATGCTGGGTACTAATCCAATTGCGATTGCGATTCCGGCGGGAGAAGAGCCTCCTTTTGTGGCTGATTTTGCAACTACCGCTGTGGCATACGGAAAAATGGAGATATTGCAAAGAAAAGGACTCCCGGCCCCAATCGGATGGGTTCAGGATGCCAATGGAAATCCTACCGATGATGCGAATGCCATAAAAAATGGTGGAGGCTTGGTGCCTTTGGGTGGTGACCGAGAACATGGTAGCCACAAAGGGTAT
>CAYUFZ010000008.1:0-3394 GCA_964444025.1 uncultured Emticicia sp. | reverse complement strand
ATGGATTGGGGGCAATTGTCGATATTTTTTCAGGAGTTTTGTCTGGGGCAAATTTTGGTCCTTGGGTTCCTCCATTCGCTACGGCTGGTTTTCATGGCGTGGCTGCCGAACAAGTTGGAAAGGGTACGGGGCATTTTATTGGTGCCATGCGAGTGGATGCGTTTCGACCAAAAGAAGATTTTAAGGCAAGTATGGATACTTGGATTCGGAGATTTAGAAATGCAAAACATATTGATAATCAGTCTGTTTTGATTCCAGGAGACCCAGAAAGGGCATTGGAGAAAGAAAGGAGAGAGGGGGGGATTCCGCTCAATGAAAAAGTTATCGATGACCTGAAAGTTCTTGGGGAGCGTTTTAACGTAAAATTTTGAGCCATCATTTCTGCTGCTGGGACGTTGAGTTACACCGTTCTTAATGCCTAGAGGTAAAATTACCAAAAGCCCAACGGATCAGGACTTCTACGAAGCAGGAAGCAAGCAGAAAATTTACGGGCGGCGAACCGCATTTATAAGTTTTGCATAACGGAGATTTATATATTTACTTTTTAATCATGCAAGCAATGAAGAATAGGGGTGTTTTGCTCGGTGCGGCATTTTTAATGGCAACTTCTGCGATTGGGCCGGGTTTTTTAACCCAAACAACTGTTTATACTCAACAATTGCAGTCCAATTTTGGCTTTGTAATTTTATTGTCGATATTGTTGGATATTGCTACCCAACTGAATATTTGGCGAGTGGTAGCGGTGAGCAAGAATACGGCACAAGACTTGGCAAATCGTCTATTTCCAGGTTTGGGCTATTTATTGGCTTTTCTGATAGTGATGGGGGGATTGGCATTTAATATCGGAAACGTAGCTGGGGCTGGACTGGGGTTGGAGGTATTGTTTGGCTGGGATGTGAGGGGTGGAGCTTTGCTAAGTGCAAGCATCGCTATTGGCATTTTTTCCTCTCCAAATGCAGGCAATGTAATGGATAATTTTGCCAAAATACTTGGACTATTGATGCTTTTTCTAATTATTTATGTCGTTTGTGTTGCTCAGCCTCCTCTAGTAGAGGCTGTCAGACATACATTTATCCCCCAACAATTCGATTCTTTAGCAACGATTACTTTGGTTGGGGGGACTGTTGGTGGTTATATTTCTTTTGCGGGGGTGCATCGCTTATTGGAGGCGGGTGTCAGTGGAGAAGAAAATTTACCAGCGGTAAATTCGAGTGCCACTCGTGGGATTTTACTAACCGCAGCTGTTAGATATTTGTTATTTTTGGCATCATTAGGGGTAATTTATACTGGGTTTCAGCTCGAAAATTCCAATCCTCCAGCATCTGTTTTCAAAGCGGCGGCTGGAGATTTGGGATTTAAGTTTTTTGGTCTGGTTATTTGGTCGGCAGCCATCACTTCTGTCGTGGGGGCTGCCTATACTTCTGTTTCTTTCGTGCGTACTTTTCATCCTTTACTCGAAAAGTATTTCAGACAAATGATTATCGGTTTTATTTTAATCTCAACCATCGTATTCATTTTGATTGGTAAACCTGTCAAAATTTTGGTATTTGTAGGGACTTTGAATGGTTTTATTTTACCCATTGCTTTGTCGATAATATTATTGGCTAGCCGAAAAGAACGTTTGGTCGGGCAATACAAGCACCCACTTTGGCTCCAAGTTGTTGGCTGGCTGGTGGTTGCTTTGATGTCTATGATGGCTCTTAATTTTTTCTTTAAATTTTGACTTTACTATTAAAGATTGTCCAAGCACTAGCTATCAATACAACATTTTTGATGATGTATTGCCCTGTAAGGGTCAGAACCAAAGTATTTTGCCAAGTATCTTTCGGTAAAAATAATAGAGGTAAAAATGTGGTAAACATTTGAGCAATAAAAACGCCAAAAGCTAGCTTAGTAAGGCTTGGAATGAGCCATAATAGCCCAATCAGGCATTCGATAATACCTAAAAAAAATAGAAAACTATCGATTGAAATAAAAGGGGAGATGGTTACTTGATGTAAGTCGCTGACGAGTTTTTCGGCAGGGGAGACATGAAGAATTTTCAATATGCCAAACCAAAAAAAGACAATGAATAGAGCCATTCTATTGCTCCAAATGATTGATTTTGAGATGTTTAAGGAATATTTTGCCGACATAATTTTGTTGAAAAATTGGTTTATGTCGGCAATTTATAGAGCTTTGATTATTATTTTTATGATAATAATCAGCTATTTCGACTAATTTTTGACTTTGGGACTTGTGCCGATAAATTCTTTCAAATAATATGGTTCGAAAGATACCATATCTTCAAACTTATTTTCGGTAAAGTATTTTGAGGCAATAGCCCCTACACTTTTGGCAGATGGACTAAGGGTTTTGTTTAAAAAATGTGCATTTGCCTGAGTTCCCAATATTGGTTTGCATTTATCAGCACCATCTCCAAAAAATAAAATGGATTGTTGATTCAAAATTTCTTTAAACGACGACTCTTCAATAATTTTTGCTTCTGTCTCGCTGATTTCTTCCAGAAACTCACCGTCTTGTCTATAAATAGCACAATAAACTTCCATTCTTCGGGCATCAATCATCGGACAAAGAAGGAGGTTTCTCTCGCTTATCCTAAGGTTTTGGTGCATCAAATATGCCATACTTTCCAAAGTATTGACAGCAATTAGGGGTTTGTCTAAAGTAAAACACAAGCCTTTGGCAGTCGAAACGCCAATTCGCAATCCAGTGTATGAACCCGGACCTTTGGCTACGGCAATTGCATCAAGAGCCTCAAGGCTTGTGCCACATACTTTTATTACCTGCTGAATCAAGACGGTAAGCATCCCTGAAGTTGCTTTTTCGTAATGTAATTCATTTACTGCCAGTAATTTAGCCGAATCATGCAAAGCAACAGAGCAGCCTTTGGCAGAAGTTTCTATACTTAAAATTAGTGACATTTTTCAAATTTAACCCCATTCTTTAAAGAAAGAGAAGATGATTGAGAGATTATTTACTCCTAATGGCAATGACAGGGTCGAGTTTTGCTGCCTGCCAAGCTGGAACAATCCCTGAAACAATTCCAATAATACTTGAAATAATCATTCCAAAGATAATATTACCGGAAGTCAAAACAATATCTAAAGACCCGAGTGGTAAAAAACTAATCAGGAAGACTAGAAATATTCCGAATATTCCGCCAAGAATGCACAAAAATACAGATTCAAACAGAAATTGAAAAAGAATAAAATAGTTTTTTGCACCCAATGATTTTTGAATACCTATGATATTGGTTCTTTCTTTGACCGACACAAACATAATATTGGCGATACCAAAACCACCAATTAATAGCGAAAATAAGCCAATAATAAACCCTCCGCCACGAATAGTTGCAAATAATTGACCCAAAGCTGAACCTGCCGCCTCGGGT
>CAYUFZ010000007.1:32579-33075 GCA_964444025.1 uncultured Emticicia sp. | reverse complement strand
CTGTTAAACATGAAATTCTTACACGCTATTGTATTTCTTATTGGGATAATGACATATATTCCATCCATTGGGCAACAACAAAAAGAGGGCTTTTCGCATGAGGATTCGCTCAGAGGCTCTATTACGCCCGAACGAAGATGGTGGGACTTGAAATATTATCAATTGTCTGTTCGTGTCAGTCCAGAGGCTCAATCCATAGAAGGCTCTAATATAGTTTATTATCAAGTCATTAGCTCTCATCAAAGGCTTCAAATTGATTTGCAAGCTCCTATGCAAATTTCGAGTATTTCGCAGGATGGGAAATTGTTGAAATTTCAAAAAGATGGTGCAAATGCCTATATGGTTGATTTGGAAAAAAAACAAATTCCCGGAAAAATAGAGCAATTAGCCATTCAATATGCCGGAAAACCAATCATCGCCAAGCGTCCTCCCTGGGATGGTGGTTTTCAGTGGACAAAAGACAAATCGGGCAATGATTTTATCGCTACTTCTTGTC
>CAYUFZ010000007.1:25437-32569 GCA_964444025.1 uncultured Emticicia sp. | reverse complement strand
TTGGGGGCGAGTGCTTGGTGGCCTTGCAAAGACCACATGTATGATGAATGTGATAGCATGGCTATTCGTGTGACGATTCCTAAGGGATTAACGGATATTTCCAACGGAAGATTGAGACGAAAAACGGATAATGCCGATGGAACAACAACCTTCGATTGGTTTGTGAAAAATCCTATCAATAATTATGGCATAAATATCAATATTGGAAATTATGTGCATTTTTCTGAGGATTTTCAAGGAGAAAAGGGAAAACTTACGATGGATTATTATGTTTTGCCCGAAAACTTTGAAAAAGCTCAAACTCAATTCAAACAAGCATCGATGATGATGAAGGCATTTGAACATTGGTTTGGTCCATATCCTTTTTATGAGGATGGGTATAAATTGGTTGAAGTTCCTTATTTGGGTATGGAGCATCAAAGCTCGGTTACGTATGGAAATGGCTACCAAAATGGATATTTGGGAAGAGATTTGTCGGGTACAGGATGGGGGCTCAAATGGGATTTTATCATCGTGCATGAGTCGGGTCATGAGTGGTTTGCCAATAACATAACATACAAGGACATGGCGGATATGTGGATTCACGAAAGTTTTACAAATTATTCCGAAAACTTATTTACAGAATATTATTTTGGCAAAGAGGCTGGTGCGGCTTATGTCATTGGTACAAGAAAAAATATCAGAAATGATATTCCTATTATCGGTACTTATGGGGTCAATCATAGTGGTTCGGGAGATATGTACTATAAAGGTGGAAATATGCTGCACACGATTCGGCAATTAAGTAAAAATGACGAACATTGGAGGCAATTATTGAGGGGGTTAAATAGGGAGTTTTATCACCAAACAGTTGATAGTAAACAGATTGAATCGTATTTGTCTAAACATATCGGTCGTGATTTAAGCAAGGTTTTTGACCAATATCTACGAACTACTCAAATTCCTATTTTAGAATATTTGGTAGAAAAAGATGGTCTAAAATATCGCTGGAGTAATTGTGTAGCAGGTTTTGATTTGCCAATAGACGTGTCTGTGAATCAATCAGAGATGCAAAGAATTTTTCCAAGCACTGTTTGGCAAAAAATTCACGGAGCGAAAGAAATAAAAATCAGTGAGCATTTTTATGTGCAATCGAAAGAATTGAAATAATATCAGCGAATAAATGCCAATTTGCCACTAAATGTTTCTCTTCCATCGGTGTCTATATAAAAAATAAGACAAATAAAGCTCCCTTCGGGCAAATGGTCGTTGTTGCTGAAATCCCATGTTGCTCTGCCTCCGTTCGAACGAAGGGTTTGTATGAGCTTACCAGAAATATCTGTGATTTTAATCAGGGTGTTGTCTTTCAAATCTGAAAAACTGACAACACCTTGGTAGTCTGGATAGACAGGGTTGGGGTATATTTTGCTGTTGATGTAGGTTTCTTCGGGAGTGGTGGCATCGCCTTGAAATGAAAATAGACCTTCCTTGCTTAATACAAACAATTCTCCTGTTTTTTCTATCATTGCCAATTCCATGATTTCCGAGGTTGGCAAGGGGCTATTTTTATCATCGAAAAATAAGAGTTGTTCATCCATTTCTGCCGAAAATAAATGTAAACCATTGTTTGTGCCTATCCATTTTCTGTTGGCAGGGTCGGTGAGAATACTATTGATGCTTTCTTGAATAAACAATCGCCTTCCCTGAAAATAAGGCAAAAATGCTTCGGTACTGGCACTGAAAATATCTTGACTTGGATAAATGACTGCCATGCCATTGTCTGTTCCTACCCAAATCGCTTGGTTTTTATCTTGGTGCAAACTCTTTACTTGTGTTCCGGGTAAATTGCCATACCCTTTTCCGAATGAAAATAATTTGTATTTGGTTTGAAGTTTATCGCTTACTTCTAAGCCTCCAATGCTTATTTCCCAGGTATTTTCGTCTTTATCGATGAGTTTGTTTGAAAAAAAAGGTGTTTCGCCAAGTGTGATTTTTCTCCAGATTCTACCATCATACGTGTTATTGATAGCTCCTATGGCATAAATCTTGTCGGATTCGGTGTATAGCTTTGCTGGCATTTCAAGACATCCATTGATTTCTATTTTTTCAAATTTCCCCTCGGTATCATGGAGAAGCCCGTTGTTTGTATCTGCAATCCAGGTATGCCCTTGCGTGTCTATTTTGATGTCTTTTGGGGATTTTATCAGTGAATCATTGGGAAAAATAGGCAATGGAAAATAATGATTCTGATTGCCAAGTACCCAATTGCCAAAATACTGAAGATTGAGAGAAGTACCCATTTTGGAGCTTAAAATCCCCTGAGAGGTCTTTAAATAGAGGCTATCTGAACGAAAGATTAAATCTTGTACATCGATTTTTGTGCCATTTTTGCCAATATTTTGGTATGTTTCTTTGATTTCTTTTTTCTCCAAATCAATCACAAGTAGTCCAAAGTCGCTTGCTAAATAGGCAAAATTCGACTGAAAGGCTATTTTGTTGATTTTTTTGCTGCCATTGATAGACGGGCTTTTTTTGATAAGGTCTATGGAGATAATTTTGGAAGGATTGCCTTCAGAATCGCTTGTTACCAAGTCCAAATGTCCAGATTGATAGGCGATGATTAAGATATTGAATTTTTCGGAAAATCGCATGGCAGACACACTATTTTCGGAAAAACCATCAATTTTTGAATGAATTTGAGTTGTTTTTTGAGAAATATGATAAGAAAAAAAAGCATTTTTGGAAAAAGCATATACTTGATTTTTGCAAATCTCTAGCCCTTCAAGGCTTTGAAAGTCTCCATGTAATCGCCAAGAATACGCTGACATTTGGGCGAATAATGGCACCGAAATCAGGCTTATTCCGATGAATTGACACAAGAAAATGCCTATAAATAAATTAAACTTCTTCATTGACAACCTGATCAATAATATACCTTGGACGGGCTTTCACCTCTTCATATATTTTACCGATATACTCCCCAATAAGTCCGATGGCAATCATGTTTGAGCCACTGAAAAATGTCATTGGCAAGACAATTGATGTCCAACCATGTACTGTATATCCCATAATTTTTGAAATAATTACCCAAAATCCCAATGCAAAAGCAAAAAAGAAATTAATGATTCCAAACCATAGCACCAATTTCATGGGTACAGTGGAAAACGAAGTAATGCCATTCCAAGCAAAAATTAGCATTTTTTTGAGTGGATATTTAGATTCTCCGGCTTCTCTTTCGAGACGTTTGTAATATACTTTGTCGCTTTGGAAGCCAATCATCGGAATAATGCCCCGAATGAATAGATTGGTCTCTCCAAAATTAGAAAATTCGTTCAATACTTGATTGTCTATCAACCTAAAATCAGCATGGTTATAAACTGTCGGTACGCCCATTTTCTGCATGAGTTTGTAGAACGACTCCGCCGTAAAACGTTTGAAAAAAGTGTCACTACTTCTATCATTTCTGACACCATAGACAACTTTTGCCCCCTCTTTGTATTTTTCTATCATTGCTCCGATGGCACGTAAATCATCTTGTAGGTCTGCATCGATGGATACATAGCAATCGAATTGGTTTTTATGATGCAGTAGTCCAGCAACCAAAGCCCCTTGGTGTCCGAAGTTTCTTGAAAGTTTTATCCCAATGACATGCTTATCCTTTTGGCAAATATGGTCGATAATTTGCCAAGTTTTATCTCGACTACCATCATTCACAAAGCAAATTTTGCTGTCGTCGGAGATTTGATTACTGGATTTTAATTCTGCCAAATAATCTCGCAGGGTAATATATGTTTTTTCGAGAATTTCTTGTTCGTTATAGCAAGGTACTACTAAAAGAAGTTTATACATGAGATGATTGGATTGACCATTAAAATTACATCAAAAAATACCCTACACCATGCGTTTTGTTGGCTAATGGATGCAAAAAGCAAAGCAAGGCAATCAGCAATAATACCACTCTCATTTCCCGTTGGGTCAATTGGTTGTTGATGATAATGATAGATATAAATATCATTGGAAATACAAATGTGCCACTTCGGGTTGAGTCATAGGTAGTAAATCCAGAGATTATCATACCTACACTTGCCAACAAAATTAAGCCAAGAATCAAGTATTTTTTTTCGCTGAATAATATAATAAAACTTAACAACAAGGCTATCCAAAATCCTTCTAAAATCCAAGTCATTTTGAAACCATAAGAAGGTAAACTTCCCAATAATTGTTCTGTAAATTCTCCGTCTTTATAAGTTGCTTCCATTCCTAGGGAATCAACGAGGTAAAATCTAATAACAAAATAAGACAAAATAGCGAATCCGACGGCAAGCATTTGTTGATTTGGAAGAAACTTGAGCTGATAGGTTTTATCTCGGCAAGTTTTTTCAAGCCACCAATAAGTAAAGACAAGTGTCGATGCCAATACGGCTCGTTCATCGCACCAAGAAGCGGCAACAATATTACTAAAAACGAGTACTGGAAAACGGAAATATAAGGCTAAAAACAAAAAGAAATAGCTGTAAAAGTCGCCATATCCACCAAATTCGATAAAAAAAGAAGCCCCAAAATAAATACAAGCAATCGAGACACAGGCCAATAAAGTACTTGTTTTGTCTGAGGTCAATCGGTATATAAAACCACTCAAAAGATAAAACATCAAAACCCCCAATACCAATTGCAAACCATATAAAAAAATACTAACATGCCGTACATGTAGAATTTTTACCAATAAAGGCAAAGTCAAACGAAATACTCGATTGTTGGAAGCAGGCTCTTTGTAAATACGGTGTTCGGTTAGATTTTCTGAACGGTCTTTTGTGACTTGATAAAGAAAAAATTCCCCTTTTTTGACGAAAGCGTCTTCGTAAAAATTACTAAACCCTTTGAGTGGAGAGATGTTGTTGAAAAAAGAAAGAAAAACAAACAATACTGATATCCCCGTCACTTTCCACCTCCAATTGCTGTGAGCCAATAATTGATCAATTCTTGATTCAAGTTTTTGATATAGATTTTCTAAAAAAGACATGGAGTTAGATAAAAATTTTGGCATAAAACAAACCCCACAGCTCGAATGAGAAGCCATGTAAGTTTCTAATTGCAAAGATGCTTGATTATTCTCGAAAAATCAATGAAAAAAGCCCAAGAGGCTTATAATTTTTTGAATAATCCAAAATCTTATCAATACTGTTGTCCGAAGGTTGCAATGAAATCTTGTTCATGCCATTTTTCAAATCGACACAACTTAAATAAAAAGAAAGAAGATTCTTGTCGTATAGTAATGCTTCTTCAATGAAGAGATTCTCTTCTGCCGTTGTTTCGTTGTACAAGTAGCGAACTACATCATTCTGAGTGCTGGTAAAGGTTTGTGTCATAAGCATACGCTGATTTACTCATCATTTTTCTTAAATTAATGAGAGCATAACGCATTCTTCCTAAAGCCGTATTGATACTGACACCTGTTGCTTCCGCAATTTCTTGAAAAGACATGTCGTCATAATGACGCATAATCAGTACCTCACGTTGTTGATCGGGTAGTTTTTTGATTAATTCACGCAAGTGTTCGTGAGATTCATTCTTGATTCTCATTGATTCGATTGAATCTTCCGAAAACTCCAAAGAATTAAATACATTACTTCCGTCCTCAAACACTACGGTTGGATAGCGTTTCTCTCTACGGAAATAGTCGATCGCAAGGTTATGCCCAATTCGTAAAATCCACGGCAAAAACTTACCCTCTTCGTTGTATCTGCCGTCTCGTAAAAACTCAACAGCTTTGATGAAAGTATCTTGCAATAAATCTTCTGCAATATATTGGTCTTTCACAACAAGATATATGGTAGTATAAACCTTCGATTTGTAACGATTGACAAGGGTAGCAAACGCACTTTCGTTGCCACGAATATACAATGATACTAACTCACTGTCGCTAACTTGGATTTTTCCCATTTCTGTATTACTATTTAGTTAACGTAGAGATTTATATCATATTGTATATATTGGGGTTAAAATTTTGTAGAATTAATTAATATTTTCGAAAGATAGATATAAAAAATTATATTTGTCAAGCTTTTTTAAAAAAAAATATTTTATCCTCATTCTTTCTTTTATTTCTTTCGTGCAAAATAGGAATGTAATAAAAATCTTTGGATTTATTAAAGGATTGATTATCAGTTTATTGTTAATCAAAATTATTGAAAAAATTCGGTACTATTTTTGCTCTATATTACTCGTTCTCTCATTTTTGGTATAATTTTGGATTGTACCGATATTTAATATAAAGATTTAATAAATAAATACTTCGCCGAAGAAGTCAAGATAGATGAATATGCTAAAAATAAATGTTTACTTTCGTTTTTGGGTTAAAATAGCTTTTAGAGAATATTTGAGTAAAATTGTACTTTTTTTAGGTTTGCTCTTTTGCTCAATGGGTTCTTATGCCCAGCGTGACCAAATTACGACGCAGGCAGGAGAGAAAATTCGATGTAGAATTTTAGATGAAACTTCCATGAAAATTATTTATGCGTATGTCAATAATGGAAAGGTATTGAGAACAGAAATTTTCAAAAATCTCATCTCGGATTATCAATACAATGTTTTTCCCAACGATTTAATTACCAAAGGTCAAAAACTTCCAGAGGCTTCCAAAACCAAACCAAATACCAACAATCCGCCTGCTGTCAATAATGCCAAGAAGGTTGTGGTAGCTCAACAGATTCCGTCAAAAGACAAAAATGTTGTAAATGAGCCAAAAGTGGTTCAGAGTTTACCTCCGACTAAAAATGATTCGGAACGAACACCAGAAGCTTCGTATTATCCAAATTTTCGGTTTGGGGTAAAGTGGGGGGTAGCAAATATGTTGAACAAAATATCCACCGTTTCGGATTATTCTTTATACCAAGAAAAATACTTGAGGGGTTTTTCGATGGGGGCAGATTTTCTATATTTTGTACAAAAGAATTTTGGGCTTGGATTCACTTATTTGAATTATTTAAGTAAAAATTCTGCTAATTCTCTTTACTTTAAGGATGAATGGCTAAAATTAGAAGGAGAGGGGGCGGTATCTGGGCAGCGGTCGATTAGTTTTTTCGGTCCAAGTTTGTATTTTAGAAAAAAAATTGACTTTAAAACGCTGTTGATGTTTGGCATTAGTCCAGGCATT
>CAYUFZ010000007.1:11441-25427 GCA_964444025.1 uncultured Emticicia sp. | reverse complement strand
CTTATAGAGAAAAAGGAATGTTGGCAAAGAATGTGTATCAAATTTCTGGCAAATCTTTTGGTGTAAATACCAATCTTGGGGTAGATTTTTTGTTGGGAAATGATATTTTTGGTAGAAACCTTATCTTAAGTCTTGAGTCTGGATACAATCATGGAAATCTGAAAGAAAGGGAGCTGCTACTGAATAGCAAAAGCTCGACCATGGCTTCTTCTTTTGATGTAAGACGCTTGGATTTTACGATAGGCTTGAGATTAAGTCGTTTTCCTTAAAATTCAAGAATATTTTTCTACTATTTTGCCAAGTGTTTGGGTTTTAATTTCGGTTTCTGTCCATTCTTTTTCAGGGTTAGAATCTGCCGTTATGCCACATCCAGCATATAGTATTGCTTGTTTATTTTGGATTTTCATGGTACGGAGATTGACAAAAATATGCGATTCTGGTTTATTTTCTGGCGTTGGACATAGATTGACAGGCCCTAAAAATCCACTATAAAATTCTCTGTCGTAATTTTCATGTTGCAAAATAAAATCTGTGGCAGGTTCTTTCGGCATGCCACACACAGCAGAGGTTGGATGCAGCAGCTCAAGCATAATCGTTGCCAACTGAGGGAAATTGATGGCCTTTGTATCAATAATAATTTCAGTACGAAGGTGCATGAGATTTCCGGCGATGACCGTTTTGGGCCCTTCTTCCTCAAACTCACGAACCCTGATTTTTTTCAAACAATTGATAATATATCTTGTCACAAAGGATTGCTCTTCGATTTCTTTTTGTCTCCAAATCGCCTCAGACGGACGAATGAGCTTGCCTTGGCTATCGAAAGCAGATTGCGTACCGGCAAGAGCCATTGTCTTGAAAATCCCTTGAGAATCGATGTGAACCAATGTTTCGGGGGAAGCACCTATCCAAGTAATATCCAAACTCGGAATAGATACCATTGAAACGAAAGCTGCTGGATACTTTTGGCAAAGCTCGTCAAATAGTTCTATTTGATTGAATTTTTCGGAAAGATTCATTTTTTTTGTCCTGGATAGCACTACTTTTTGAAACTTTCCTTCAGAAATTGCCTGTATCGCCTGATTGACCATCTCCAAAAAGTGTCGCTTATTCGCATCCGAAGGGTCGATTGTTTTGGAGGGAAGAGAAGTGGTTTTATTTTCGGCGGAATCATTGATGAGCAAATTGAAATTTTCATCAAATGACGAAGGACTATGTATTTTGTGAAGCTCTTCAGAAAGTTCTTCCGAATGTTTTTTGAAAATATAATGAACGTCAGCATTCAAAAACAAGCTATCTGAGCCATCGGGATTATTGAATGGGGCAAAGGCAAAACCCGAGCTAAACTCTTCAAAATCAATCTTTTTTCGCTCAGGAACTCTTTGGAAACAACAAAGGAAATGCGTGTCTGTCTGCTTAGGCAAACGCCACATGACCGATGGGAAATTCAAATTTTGTGCAGAATTCCAAAGTTTTTGTCGAGTTTGGTATGTTTCTTGAGTACTAACAATCATCAGATGCCATTGATAAAATATTTGGCAAAATTAAACATAAAAATTAATCTTTTAGACGAAAATTAAAGAGAATGCTTTTGACAGAGAGGATAAAAATGAGAAAGTTTTTTTGGATAAGCATTGGAGTTGCTTTTTTTCTATTGATTTATGCGTGCAGCATGACGAGCATCAAATCGATTAGATTTGTACACAACCAAGACAAAACCTTGGAGGAAGTATTGCAACAAGCCCAAAAACAGCATAAAATTGTTTTTGTGGATGTATATACCAACTGGTGCGGGCCATGTAAATGGATGGAAAAAAACACTTTTCGAGATAAAAAAGTGAGTGATTTTTTTAATCGTTCGTTTGTGAATTATAAATTAGATGGAGAATCGTTTGAGGGGGTAAATTTCGGAATAATGCAACAAATCAATCATTATCCGACCTATATTTTTATGGATTCGGAGGGGAAAGTTCTTAAAAAATTGGAAGGGACACTCACGCCACGGACTTTACTAAAAGAGGCGAGCGATGTAAAAAAAATGAAAACATCGCCCGAATAAATTTATAATTTTGGCATGGATTCTTTAAAAGAGTTCTTGTAAGTACCCTCCTTAAAAGCTTCAAAATTCTCTTTTTTATAGTAATCTCCGCCTAAAAAAGTGATGATTTTATGAAACTCTTTGCTATCAAAATAGCCTGGAATTGGCTGAATAATGTTGAAATTTTGGTCTAAAAATACCGTTGTTGGATAGCTCATTTTACCTTGTAAGAGTGCAATTGCCACTTCATTTGCCCCTTTTTGTGGGTCGAATTTATATTTGACCCCGCCGACAGAGATTTCATTTTTAGCTTCGGCATCTAATTTGACCATGTAGTAATTTTTATTCAAATAGTCGATAATAGCTTGGTTGCTATAAGTTTTGTTATCCATCACTTTACACCAACCGCACCAATTAGTATAAACATCTACAATGGTTTTCTTCGGCTCTTTTTGTGAGCGATTATATGCTTCTTCGATGCTCAACCATTGAATTTTCGATGAATTTCCATTAGTTTTGTTTTGGGCAAAGACGTTTTGCACGAAGAGAATTGTGGCAAATAATAGATAAAAACGATGTTTCATGGGGATAAATTTTTATTGATAAAGAACGTATTTCTTGATTTATTATTGAAACTTTGAATAAAATTAACAATAATTTTTATTTTTCAGACAATGAGCTTGACTTTTGATTTCTTGATTCGTCCGATAGCTGTTTACTTATTCATCATTTTTGCATTGCGATTGTTTGGTAAAAAGGAGTTGGCACAGCTTTCGGTGATAGATTTGGTGTTTATCTTGTTGATTAGCAATGCTGTACAAAATGCGATGGTAGGTTCGGACAATTCTTTATTGGGTGGTATTGTGGCGGCAGGAGTTTTGTTTTTGACAAATTATGTACTTAAAAAGCTCATTTATTATTTCAAGCCAATTGATAAATTATTGCAAGGAGAGCCAATTTTATTGATTTACGAAGGAAAAATACAAGAAAATCAATTAAAAAAAGCGGGTTTTACCGTAGAAGAGCTATCGGCTGCTGTTCGAGAGCATGGGGTAAAGTCTATCGAGCAAGTCAATCTGGCGATGCTTGAAGTAGATGGCAATATTAGTGTTCTATCGGAAAATTATAAAACCCGCACCAAAAAGCATCGCTCACACAAAACGCTTGGAACGATGGTGTGAAATCGGAGTGTATTTTTCAAAACAAATCATTTTGTAATTCTTTTTTTAAAAAAAGGATAGCGTCGTGGCAGGGTTCTTTGCCTTCCGATAGCATTTTTTCAAAGATTTTTTTCGAGAGATTGAGTGCAGACGAATCTTGTGGAATTTCCGAAGCTGCCGTATTAATCAATACCATTACTTCTTGCATAGATGCTTGAACTTTCTCCCAAGATTCTTGGCTCATGTATATTTGTTGTGCCAAATTATGATTGTATTCTTCTCGAATTTCTTGGAGCAAAATACGTTGAAAATCAATAGATTGAAGGTCTGTGTTGCCGATTCTGAGTAATAAATTATTGGGCTTAATTCGCTCTAAAAATAATACCATTCGCTCGTATGCCTGAAGTCGAAGGGGTGTAATTGTATTTTGCTTGTCTGTTGCCTGTTTGCTGTCACTGGTATTTTTACCAAATATTTTAAACGAAAAAAAGACAAGAAAAAAAACAAAACCTACAATGCCGAACGTTTGAATAAGATTACTCGAAAAATCTGTCATGGAATATATTTGAAAAAAAATAGAAAATACTCGATTTGTTTCAGAAGCCAAATTTATAAATTATGGTATCTTTGCCTCAAAATTAATAATAATGATTAAATTTTCGGAATTAGCCAAAAAAGAAATATTAAAATCACTCGAATCTCCTCAAATTCCCAAAGAATATGCCTTGCGAGTCGGAATCAAAGGAGGAGCATGTGCTGGTACATTTCTTTTGGGTTTGGATAAGGCTGGTGAATATGACGAATCGTATGAAATAGAGGGTATTCGGCTTATTATTGATAAACGTCATTTGATGTATCTGATTGGGCTGCAAATAGATTATGTCGAAACTGAATCTGGTTGGGGATTTGTGATTGAAAAACAATAATACTCAGCGGTTTATTGGTTTTTATATTCGTTTTGGCATGATTTTCGATTAATTTTATGTATCAATAATTCTTATAGTCTTGACTAATCTGAAAAAACATATTTTTTTGTTGCTTTCCCTCCTGTTGGTAATGGCCGCAGGCTTGAATTTTTGGTTTTTTGAGAAAGATGCTCCTCGTGCTTCTGAGCATCACTATGTGTCCACGATTCGTTCAAACATACAATCTGAAATTTTTCAAGTAGAGCAAGTACTGAATCTTGTGTCTAAAAAAATCAAAAGCATCTCTAATGAATCGTTTGCAAGTTTTCAGACCAATTCTGATTATCCCTTTTTTGTGTTCAAAAATAAACGATTGATTTATTGGTCGGATAATCGATTTGTGCCTGATTATCAGGTGTTTAACCAGTCGAAGGATGTTTGTTTTTTGGATACTGAAAGTGGTTTTTATGTGGCATATCGGAAAAATTTTGTGCATTTGGGGAATCATATAGAGGTGTATGGTTTGGTTAATCTATATCGAAAATACCGAAACGAAAATGATTATCTTAAAAGTGGATTCAATGGGAAAATTTTTCTCACAGAGCCAAAATCCATCAATGGTGTTGAACATAAATCGAAGTTTTTGAATATTTATGCCCCTAATGGTAGTTTTTTATTTTCGGTAGAGCCACCGCAATTAGAAAAAATAGATGCACCTAATATCCCGATTAATACTTTGATTTTACTAGGTTTGGCAATTGCTACATTTGGTATTTATATTGTTATTTGGATAAATAATCTCCGCCAGCAACATCATTTTGGGAGGGGCTTTGTGCTATTGTTTTTTTACTTTGCTTTTATCAGGCTTATCATGCTGACCAACAGCATTCCGATGATTTTTTCGGACTCTTTGCTTTTTAATCCTAAGTTTTTGGTTATCAACGAATTAGCTCCTTCTTTAGGAGATGCCCTGATTAATGCCATGGTTGTTCTGGTTTGGGTTTCGTATTTGGTGGCTCATATTTATCGCTCGTCTGTCTATTATCGATTGCTGAAATCTTCCAGAAATCTGCAAAATGTGGTCTCGGTTTTGTTGGTAGTGCTAAGTCTTTGGGCAAGTTACTTTGCCTATCGAAATTTGTGTAATATTTACGAAAAATCACAGTTTACGCTTGATTTATCTTTAAGTATTACTTTTTCGACCCTTAAGTTGGCAACTTTGGCATTTTATATTTGTGTCTTATTTGTTTATTTTTTGGCATTTCATTTATTGGTAAGCTTGTTTTTGCGACTGAACAAGCTTTCAAAATTGAGTTTTTATAAATTTCTGATTGGTTATTTCATTGGATTAGCAAGTCTCGTTTTGGTTGATGAGTTTCGCTTGATATATCTCAGTTCGGGTATTTATTTTTTGGTGATTTATTTCAATAAATTTCCAAGATTGCTGTACAGTTTCAAATACCGAACAACCATCTATTTTTTTTCAGGGGCTTTGGTTTTTGCTCTGATGGCTATGTATGTGATTCGGACAGAAGAACAAAAAAAGGACTATTACGACAAGCAAAACTTTGGACAAAAATATTTGGCTGAAAATGATTTTTTAGGAGAGGGGCTTTTGTCTCGTGTGGTACAAACGGTGGCAAGCGATACATTGGTAAAAAGAGCTTTGTTGAGAAAAAGTTTAGCCCGTGAGGAAATACAGCAGATTGTCAAAAGTAAACATTTGGATTTATACTTCGATAGGTACGATACAGATGTAATGGTATTCGATAAAAATGGTATATCGCTTGATTCTTCGGCAGAGATGCGGCATTTGTCGTTTTATCAACAATCATTTCAACAGCCAACTTATCGAACGCTGCACCCCTCTATTTTCTTTGTAAATGATGTTGGTAATAATTTTATCAAGCAATACCTCACTTTTATCCCTATTGGAGAAGGAGGCAATCGGGTAGGGTTTGTGCTGTTAGATTTAAAATTTCGAGATGAATTTGCTCAAAGTGTGTACCCCGAATTACTTTTAGATAAAAAATTTACTCAAACGCCCGATACCAAAAATTATAGCTATGCCATTTATGATAAAAATCTAAAACTCATTTTTAGTTCTGGTAGCTACAATTATGTCCGAAAGCTTCCGCAGAGTCTTTTATTGGATTCTCTCTTATTTGAGAAGGGAATAAAGCTAAACGATTATATGCACGTCGGGAAAATTGGTCAAAATGGTAGAAAAATTGTTGTTTCGTCCAAGTATCGAGAATGGAATAATTTATTTTCTAATTTTTCCTTTTTATTTTTATTGTCGGTGATAAGCATCATTTTGGTTATGTTGGCGTATGCTGTTCGATACCGAATGAAAAGCTTGAATGTCAATTTTGCCACAAAAATTCAGTTGTTTTTGAATGCAGCGTTTCTATTGCCTCTCTTGCTTGTCATTATTATTACGTTGAGTGTAATCGATTCAACTTTTGTGAGTAATCAAGAAAAAAGCTATTTGGATAATACCAAAAATATTACTTCGACGGTACAGTTGCAATTGGAGAATTTTGCACAAAAACGCATCAGTCGGGCTTTTTTGGAGCAGGAAATAAACGATTTGGCGAGAGATACAAAGTTGGATATTAATTATTATAATTTAAACGGACAATTGAATCTTTCGACACGCCCATTGGTGTACGAATATGGCTTATTGTCGAGATACATGAATCCGACGGCATATAGTAGAATCATCGAAGAAAAAGAAAACGAAATTTTGCTGTCGGAGTCTCTGGGTGGTTTATTCTACAAAACTGCGTATATGAGTATTAAAGGGAGGGATAATAAGATTATGGGCGTTATCGGAATTCCTTTTTTTGATGCCAAACCAACATTAGATAGACAAGTGACAGAGGTGGTTGCGTCCATATTGAGCATCTTTGCTTGGCTATTTTTACTTTTGCTAATCTTGTCTTATTTTGCCTCTAATATTTTGACAAATCCTTTAAAGTTGGTGGCTCAAAAATTAAAAAGAACAAGTTTAGACAAACTCAACGAGCGATTGGATTGGAATTCTGATGACGAAATCGGAATGTTGGTGAGAGAATATAATAAAATGTTAGGAAAATTGGAGGAGAGTAAAGTTGCATTGTCGATGAGTGAAAAGCAAACGGCTTGGCGTGAAATGGCTAAACAAGTAGCTCATGAGATAAAGAATCCTTTGACACCCATGAAATTGTCGATTCAACAATTACAAAGAACGTTGGTCTTGGATAGCCCTAAATCAAAGGAAAGAATCGGAAGGGCTTTGAGTTCATTGACAGAGCAGATTGATAATATCAGCGAAATTGCTAATTCATTTTCGGAATTTGCCAAAATGCCCGTTCCACGAAACGAAGTATTTGATTTGGTTCCTTTGATTCAAAAATCTGCCGATTTATATGCTGATGACGAAAGAATCTCTCTTAATGCGTATATTAAAGAAAAAGAAGCTTGGGTACTTGGCGATAGGCAATTCATGAGTCGGGTAATTACCAATCTGATTATCAATGGGATACAGTCTGTTCCAGCAGAAAAAAGAGCCATTATCAATCTAAGGTTATATAAAAACGAAGATGACAACATGGTGATAATGGAAATTCAGGATAATGGTTCGGGCATTCCTGAAAACATTCGTCAAAGGGTATTTATCCCTAATTTTACAACCAAAGTAGGCGGCTCAGGATTGGGTTTGGCCATGGCCCGGAGGGGTGTCGAACATGCTGGAGGCAATATTTGGTTTGAAACAATCAGTAACAAAGGAACTACTTTTTTTATAGATTTGCCTTTAGTAAATAAAAAATAAATTTCAATTAATTCTATATTTTCGATATGTCAATTAGTATTCGTCCGGCAATTTTGTTGATGGAAGACCGTAAAATCTTAACCCTCAAATATATTTATGGTGGGGTAGAAGTACTTAATCTTCCTGGAGGGAATCTTGAACTTGGAGAGCATTTGGAGGAGGCATTGAGCAGAGAAATGATGGAAGAGCTGGGCATTGAAGTGGAGGTGGGAAAAATGATTTGTGTTGGAGATACATTTTTAGAGTCGAAGCAAAAACATACATTTCACATCATTTTTGAGGGGAAGTTGCTTTCGGGTACACCAAAGGTAAACCCTTTGGAAACGTCTGCATTAGATATATTTTGGCTTCCGATTGACGAGCTTTTCAAGGTTAATCTGTACCCAAACGTATCGGATGCTTTACAACAATTCTTGAATTATTCGCTTGAGGATAAGTACATTGGGAGAATTTCGCAACAGTGGTTTTAAAATAAAGTCTGACAACCGATTTGTTCGTTTGTGATATCATTTGCCTTTTGTTTTGTGAAATTTATCAGTTTGCCAATGGACAATACGTAGAGATGCGATACATCGCATCTCTAGCAATTTTGGTAATATCAAAATTGTTGTTTCATAAGGCGTATTTTAGGAGAATACAAAAAAGCAATAGCCAGTAAACTCAAGCTCCCCATAGATGCAAATGCTTTGGTGAAGTTATCTGGATTGTTTTGATAAATTATCGATGAAATATACGCTCCTAAGCCAATGCCCGACTCTAATGAAATATACATCGTTGCCAATGCCCGACCCCTATTTTCTTCCTCGCACAAATCGATGGTCCAAGCTTGTGAAATAGGAGAAATAATGCCCATCGCTATACCAAAAAATACAGCACCTGCTGCAAAAAAGTATAAATTATTCGCCATGCTCATAAACGTCATGGAGATGATTAATAAAAAACAACCGATGCGAATGACCATTATTCTACCATTTTTATCGGAGAATTTACCTGCTATCATTCTAATGAGTAAAGACGAAAGGGTAAAGATGAGGAAAAAAAGACCCTTATTGTGGAGACCAATGTGTTTACTCAAATCGGGTGTGAGCGATACAACTGCCCCATAGCTGAACGACGTTAGAAAAATGACAATCGCTGCTGGAAAAACCATCGAATCGAAGATGTCTTCTTTGTTGATTTTCAGGGAGTGAATCGTGAATTTTTCTTGTTGCTCTTTAGGCAAAGTTTCCTTCATGTTGTACAAAATAGCTATCGAAATGAGAGCGAATAAAGACGACACATAAAATAAAACATTCATCGAGTAAGTATCTGCAATCCAACTTCCTAAGGCTGGTCCGAATGCCATTCCCAAGCCACTCATGGTGCCATGTAAGCCCATTGCTTCGCCTCTTCTGTTGGCAGGAACCAAGTCTGCAATGTAAGCTGCGGTGCCTGTTGGTTTGAATCCGGTAGAAAATCCATGAACCAATCGGAGCATCAAAAATGGAAAAACCGTCGTGAGGATAGGATATAAAAAACCACAGACAAAGCACACCAAAGAACCAAAAGCCATCACAGGCACTCTGCCGATTTTATCTGTGAGGCGACCGCTGAAGGGTCTGGATACTCCGGCAGTGAGTGTAAATAATCCGATAATGAGTCCTTTGTAATCGCTTCCGCCTAGGTTGCTTAAATAATCTGGTAATTCGGGAATGAGCATATTGAAGCTCATAAAAAACACCAAAGAACTAAAGCATAATAACCAAAATTGTAGTGTGAAGATACTTTCGTGATGATTTTTCATTAAGATGCTTGAAAGGAAAACAACGTTTTTAAATTTTTTACAAATTTAAAGGTATTTTTTTAATTATAAGCTATTGATAAGTTTCTGTCTGAAAGACGTACCTATAAAAAAACTTCCAACCATACCTTAGAAAAACGGCATGGATTGGAAGTCTGTAATTTATTGAGGGAAAATATTATCTTAGACTTTGGTTCAAAGCTTCTAACGCCTCAACTCCCGGACATAAAACATTTTCTTTTAGAGTGTTAAGAGGTGTTTTTGTGGTATTTAAGACATCGTGCAAAGCATTGGTAGTAGGCTCAATATAGACCAATCCCGTTAATATTTCGCCTTTTTCTTTTGCCTTTTGCAAGGCATTCATGGCTGATACTTTATCTTGAGGATTCCAGCCTTGATGTAATTTTTGAAGTTGAAGAGCAGAACCATCGTGGAGGGTAATCTCTTTACTATCTTCATAATTTGCGGTAATTTCTTCCATAATCGGAACAAAATCAACGGTTGAAGTAGCTTCGATATGCTCACGTACATAGTCGTAAGATTTCGTTGAGCCAACATTATTGTTGAAAGTTACGCAAGGAGAAATGACATCAATTAAAGCAAAACCTGGATGAGAAATAGCTGCTTTAATAAGCGGAATAAGTTGAGATTTATCTCCCGAAAAACTCCTAGCCACAAAAGTCGCACCTAATTCTAAGCCTAATCCTACTAAATCAATCGCATTGAACATATTGGTAGAGCCGGCTTTACTTTTAGAACCATTATCGGCAGTAGCAGAATCCTGTCCTTTGGTGAGTCCGTAGCAGCCATTATTCATGACCACATAAACCATGTTTAAATTTCTTCGGATGGCGTGTACAAATTGTCCCATTCCGATAGAAGCAGAATCTCCATCGCCCGAAACACCAAAATACACTAAATCCCGATTGGCCAAATATGCCCCTGTCGCCACAGATGGCATACGACCGTGTACTGAATTAAATCCGTGCGAATTTCCTAAAAAGTAAGCAGGAGTTTTAGAAGAACAGCCAATTCCGGAAAGTTTGGCAATTCTATGTGGTTCGATGGCCAATTCAAAACACGCCTGAATGATTGCTCCACTGATGGAGTCATGACCACATCCTGCACACAAGGTTGATAAAGCTCCTTCGTAGTCTTTTCTTGTGAAATCTATTTTATTTTTCGGCAAATCTGGATGCCTAAAGGTCGGACGAACGTATGTCATTTTTTTATGTACAATTGACGCTTAATAAATTCGATAATTAATAATAAACGGATTTTGTATGAATTTAAGCCAAAGTAAGGCTTTTGCTGATTTCATTTACAATTTTATCCGCTGTGATTGGCATTCCGTCATAATTGAGTACACGGATTAATTTTTTCGGATTAACCTCCAACTCATTGATTAACAGAGAACGCATCTGAGCATCACGGTTTTGTTCCACCACAAAGATTACCTCATGCTCTTCGATGAATTTTTCTACGTCTTTGTTGAAAGGGAACGCCTTGATTTGAACAGCATCCAACACAACATCTTGTTCTCTCAGAATATCGATAGCTTCTTCTGAAGAATACGTAGAAGTTCCGAAGAAAAGAATCCCCATCGGACTCATGCTCTTTTCTTGATAAAAACGTGGTTGAGGTACGATTTCCTTAGCAGTATTCCATTTCTTTTCCAATCTCTGCATATTTCTCATATATGCGGCACTATCTTCTGTGTAGGCAGCATACTCGTCTCTTGAAGTTCCTCTTGTAAAGTAAGAACCTTTGGTTGGGTGAGTACCTGGATAAGTTCGGTAAGGAATGCCATCGCCATCTGAGTCTAAATATCTACCGAAACGACCAATTTTTTCAAGGTCTTCGGCTGTATATACTTTTCCACGGTCGTACTTTCTGTCAGGATTCCATTCAAATGGCTCACTCATGTGGTCATTCATACCCAAATCCAAATCAGTTAAAACTATAATTGGTGTCTGGAGGCGTTCTGCCAAGTCGAATGCGTCAATGGTCAAATCAAAACAATCTTTTGGATTGCTTGGGAAAAGCAATACATGCTTTGTGTCCCCATGAGAAGCATAAGCTGATATAGTTATATCCGACTGTTGAGTTCTGGTCGGCATACCAGTTGAAGGGCCTGTTCGCTGCACATCGATTAAAACAGCAGGAATTTCAGCAAAATAGCCAAGACCCAAAAATTCATTCATCAACGAAACGCCAGGACCACTCGTTGCTGTGAAAGATCTCGCTCCATTCCAATTCGCTCCAATAACCATTCCGATGGCAGCCAATTCGTCTTCCGCTTGTACAATGGCATAATTTTTTTCGCCAGTTTCTTTGTCTGTACGATATTTTTTAGCGTATTTTTCAAATTTTTCAACGATGGAAGTAGAAGGGGTAATAGGATACCATGCGGCAACTGTTGCTCCAGCAAAAACAGCCCCTAAGCCACAAGCACCATTTCCATCAAATAGGATTCTATTGCCTACTAAATCTCTTCTTTCGACACGAATATCCAAAGGATAGTTGAAATTTGCCTTCACAAAATCTACTCCCAACTGCAAAGCTTGAACGTTTGCTGGAATAAGTTTTTCTTTTCCTTTGAATTGTTCTGCCAACAATTGCTCTAAAACACCAAACTCAATATCTAATAATGCCGATAAAGCCCCAACATAGATTATATTTTTGAATAATTGGCGTTGGCGAGGGTCACTGTATTGCTCCATACAAATCTGCATTAGCGGGATTCCCAAATAAGTGATATCCTCACGAATGTATTCCTTGTGTAGCGGCTTGGTGCTATCGTACATAAAATAACCACCCGAGCGAACACTCTGGATATCTTTAAGCATACTTTGTGGATTAACACAGACCATCATGTCTATGCCTTCTCGTCTGCCTAGATACCCTTTTTCATTGACCCGAACTTCATACCACGTAGGAAGTCCTTGAATATTAGATGGAAAAATGTTTTTTGGAGTGACTGGAATTCCCATCCTAAATATTGCTTTGGCAAACATTCCATTGGCACTGGCAGAGCCTGTTCCGTTTACGTTTGCAAAGCGAATGACAAAATCATTAATATTTGACATACCCCTGAGGAGTTTTAATCGTGATTGAAATAATTAAACTATACTCGAAAAAATAGAACAATCTATTGTTTTTCGATTAATGAGCGGCACAGCCTTGATAAGCTTTGGTCGAATTATAAAGGTATTTTTGCATATCCCAAGCTGAAGTTGGGCATCTTTCGGCACATAATCCGCAGTGCAAACATACATTTTCATCTTTAACCATCACTCGACCCGTTCCGGTCAATTCTCCCGAAACAAGTAAACTTTGCTCTAAATTTGTGGCTGGAATCAGTAATTTATCCCTTAATTCCTCCTCAGAATTGTTGTCAGTGAAAGTAATACATGAAGTCGGACAGATATCCATACAAGCGTCACATTCGATGCAACGATTTTCGGTAAATACCGTCTGAACATCACAATTAAGACATCTCTCTGCCTCTCTAAAAGCTTGTTTAGCATCGTAGCCAATTTCAACCTCTTTTTTACGATCTCTTAGGGTAAGTGACTTGTCATTCTGAGGTACAACATATCTGTCATCTTCAATCACAATGCTATCGTAGCTCCACTCATGAATACCCATTTTTTGAGAAACAAGATTCGTGAATGGGGCAGGTCTTTGGTCTAATGATTTTCCTTGACAGAATAAATCAATTGAAATAGCGGCTGCATGCCCTTGAGCTACTGCCGTAATGACATTTTTTGGGCCTAAAGCCGCATCTCCACCAAAAAATACCTTATTCAAGGTTGATTGGAAAGTGTTGCTGTCAAGAATTGGTAAATTCCATTTATTAAATTCAATTCCTAAATCACGCTCAATCCAAGGGAAATAATTCTCTTGACCAATCGCAATCAGAACATCGTCTGCCTCTATAAAAATATCTCCTTCGCCAGTAGAAACCAAAGAGCGATTGCCATTATCGTCGTACACCGCATGAACTTTCTCGAAAGTCATTCCTTTTAATTTTCCGTCTTCAACCACGAAAGATTTAGGAACATGATTGTCTAAAATTGGAATATCTTCGTGAATGGCATCTTCGATTTCCCAAGGAGAGGCTTTCATTTCTGAAAACGGACTACGAACCACCACTTTTACTTCTTCTCCTCCCAAACGACGAGAAGTACGGCAGCAATCCATGGCTGTATTTCCCCCACCTAGTACGATTACTTTTTTACCGATAGACTTGGTATGTTCAAAAGCTACACTCGCCAGCCATTCAA
>CAYUFZ010000007.1:4337-11431 GCA_964444025.1 uncultured Emticicia sp. | reverse complement strand
GATATGGATATTTGCGGTACCCTCGGCTCTTCCTGGAAGATTCGCTAAATCTCTACCTTTTGGAGCTCCAGTTCCAATAAATACGGCATCGTACCCTTGATTCAATACACTTTTTAAGCTTGATACATACGTTTTGAAATGGGTATGAATGCCCATATTCAAAATATTATTGACCTCTTCGTCTAATACCTCTTCTGGCAAACGGAATGAAGGAATTTGACTACGCATCATGCCACCAGCCTTGATTTGTTCGTCAAAGACATGGATTTCATAGCCTAAAGGAGCTAAATCACGGGCAACAGTTAAAGAAGCAGGGCCTCCGCCAACGAGAGCTACTTTTTTACCGTTTCCTACCGAAGGGATTTTAGGGAAAAGGTGTGTAATTTCTCCTTTATGATCTGCCGCTACACGTTTCAGACGACAAATGGCTACCGGTTCTTCATCCACACGTCCACGACGGCAAGCGGGTTCACAGGGTCTGTCGCAAGTTCGACCTAAAACACCCGGAAAAACATTTGACTCCCAATTAATCATATAAGCTTCCGTATATTTTTCGGCAGCGATTAACCTGATGTATTCAGGTACAGGGGTATGTGCTGGGCAAGCATACTGACAATCTACGACCTTATGGTAATATTCTGGGTCGAGTACATTTGTTGGTTCCAATGGTTGAAAGAGTTTTTTTATTTAAATTATATCGGTAAAACTACTTAAATTTTAGAATTAATACCAAACGAAATTTGGTAAAACATTCAAATAGGTAAAGATTATATGATTTTTGGTAAATTAAATACAATTTTTACATCTGTTTTAATTCACTGACCAAATTAGTCAATACACTTTTGGCATCTCCGAAAAGCATGCTTGTTTTGGGTTGATAAAAAAGTAAATTATCAATTCCTGCATATCCAGCATTCATACTTCTTTTATTGACGATGATATTTTTAGCATTTTCGACATCTAAAATAGGCATTCCGTATATAGGTGAAGAAGGGTCTGTTTTAGCAGCAGGATTGACTACATCATTGGCTCCCACTACCAACACAACATCTGTATTGGCAAACTGAGGATTTATATCCTCCATTTCGACTAATTTATCATACGAAACATTGCTTTCTGCCAATAATACATTCATATGTCCAGGCATTCTTCCTGCCACTGGGTGTATGGCATAGCTGACTTCCACTCCTCGTTCTTGGAGCAGTAATTCCAATTCGTGAATGACGTGTTGAGCTTGGGCAACAGCCAAGCCATAGCCGGGTACAATAACTACTTTTTGTGCATAATTCATCAAAATGGCGGTGTCGGATAAGCTTATATCTTTGATACTACCGTGTACTTCAGAAGCTTCACTATTGCCAGATTTTCCGCCAAATGCCCCAAAAATAACATTGCTCAATGGGCGATTCATTGCCTTACACATGGCTAATGTGAGGATTGTACCAGCAGAGCCTACCAAAATACCTCCTGTTAGCATGACTTGATTTTGATACAAAAAGCCACCAAATGCAGCAGCCAATCCTGTGAATGAATTGAGTAATGAAATCACAACGGGCATATCTGCCCCCCCAATAGGTATGACAAATAAAATTCCATAAATAAGGGAGAATGTAAATAGAAGAATAGGTAATACAAGTTCGTGCGGTTGCTGATAGACTATCCAAGCACCAAACAATGCCAAAGCAATCATTACCAACGTATTAAGGATATTATATGCTGGTATCCGAATCGGCTTTTTCATCGTCTCATTGAGCTTCAAAAATGCAATAACACTTCCACTGAAAGAAACAGAACCAATGATTAAGCCTGCAATAATAGTAATTAAAGCCCCTGTATGCCCTAAATTATGTTCGTATTCCATCAGCCCAATGATGGCGGCACAAGCACCGCCCATTCCATTGAATAAAGATACCAACTCAGGCATTTTTGTCATCTGAACCCTATTGGCAGTTACTAATCCTGCAATCGTTCCAATAACAATTGCTCCTAGGATAAGCCCAATTTTAAGGGTTTCACGACTAGTAAATCCTTCGTCATGATTGTACAAAAATAGCGTGCCGATGATGGCAAGTCCCATTCCAAATGCTGCTAAAAGATTCCCTTTTCTTGCCGAATCAGGATGTGAAAGCATTTTTAGCCCAATCACAAAAGTAACTGATGCCAATAAATAAATAATATCGAGAATATATTTTGTGTCCATAATTGTGATAACATCTCCCCCTCTGAGAAATTTGAAGAAATAGGATTAAATTTGGTTTGATTATTTTTTCTTTTTGAACATTTCCAACATCCTGTCTGTCACTGCAAATCCGCCAACGACGTTTAGTGTCCCGAATACAACTGCCAAAAATCCCAAAGCTAATGCCACTAAATTATCGACAGACGTATTGAGCATGACAATAATTGCACCGATAATAACCACGCCATGAATGGCATTTGCTCCGCTCATTAAAGGGGTATGAAGCACCGCAGGAACTTTACCTATCACTTCCACACCAACAAAGATTGATAAGATGATGATGTAAATCATCTGAATATGTTCGCCCAAAAAAGCTATAATTTCGTTCATTTTATTGTTTTTTCAAGTTGATTAAAATTGTTTAAGGATTTTTCCTTCGTGAACGACCAAAGAGCCTTTGGTGATTTCTTCTTCCAACTCCCATTTAAAGCCTTGGCTATCGGCAAGGTGCAAGAGGAATGTTGAGATATTTTTGGCATAAAGTTCGCTGGCGTTGAGCGGTAAGGTAGAAGGGATATTGGCTTCACCGACGATTGTTACGCCGTGTTTTTCTACTGTTTTCCCAAATTCACTACACGCACAATTGCCACCTTGTTCGACTGCCATATCGACAATAACTGAGCCAAATTTCATATTTTTGACTACTTCTTCGGGAATTAGCAATGGGGCTTTTTTGCCCGGAATGAGGGCTGTGGTAATGACTAAATCAGCTTGACAAATATGCTGTGCAATAACTTCTTGTTGCTTTTTGAGAAAATCTTCAGAAACACCTTTTACATATCCTCCTTCAATTTTGATAGATTCATCGGCTTTTACTTCAATAAATTTCCCACCCAAAGATTCTACTTGCTCTTTTGTTTCTGGTCTGATGTCACTTACCTCAACAACCGCCCCGAGACGCTTGGCAGTAGCAATGGCTTGTAACCCAGCTACCCCAGCTCCCATAATGACCACTTTTGCTGGTTTGATTGTGCCTGCTGCCGTCATTAATAATGGAAAAATTTTGCCTAAATGATAAGCCCCAATAATCACAGATTTATATCCTGCCAAATTTGCTTGCGAGCTAAGGGCATCCATTTTTTGAGCCCTCGAAATACGAGGAATGGCATCAACCGAAAATAAAGAAATATTTTTATGACTTGCCATTTCAAGAAGATTCTGATGGATGGCGGCATATAGAAAAGAAATGCAAACAGCCCCAGATTTCATTGCTGCTAGTTCGTCGGGAGTGGGTGGGTTTACTTTCAAAACAACATCAGCAGATGCCAAAAGACTTTCTTTGTCGTTGTGAACAGAAACTCCCGCTTCTTGGTAGGAGCTATCGTCAAAATAAGAGCTTTTTCCTGCATCGTGTTCGATGTGGCAATCGAAGCCTTTTTGTGTCAATTGTTTACAAATTTCGGGAGTTAAGGCGACTCTTCGCTCGAAGGCTTTGCTTTCTTTTAGTATTGCTAATTTCACGAATAATATTTTTTTAGTGAATTTGAAGCAATGTAAAAAATATTCAATTATTTATCAATATATTCATAAAATAAATTTATTAAAATTTTACATAAAAAATAAAAGCTGCCTTTTCAGACAGCTTTTATTTTTTATATGGAAAGAAGACTATTTATTAGCGGCTTCTTCTTCGAGTTTTCTTTTTACCTCTTTTGCCGAAATAAGGATACTTATTTCATACAAGATATAAAGAGGAAATGCGACCAATAATTGGCTGGTAACATCTGGCGAAGGTGTAATAACCGCAGCTACAATCAAAATAACCACGACAGCATGCTTGCGATAGGTTCTCATAAACTCTGGCCCGATAACTCCAATTTTCGTCAGAATAAATATCGCAATCGGCAATTGGAATGCCACACCACAAGCCAATGTCAAAGTGGCTAAAATTGAAATATAAGAGCTGATATCAAATTGGTTTTTGATGCTGGGGTCTATCTGAAAATTGACTAAAAAATTGATAGCCAAAGGCGAAACAATGTAATATCCAAAGAAAACCCCCGAGAAAAATAAGAATGTGACATAAAATACAGCTCCACGAGCAGATTTTAATTCAGATGGTTTGAGGCCAGGCTTGACAAATCTCCAAATTTCCCAAAAAACATAAGGAAACGCAAAAACTAATCCGATTATTGCTGCTGAGGTTAAAGCCATTACGAATTGACCAGATACTTCACGACTCATCAGCTCAAAATTCAGCTCTTGGACACAAAGCCCAGGGGCATTGACCAACGCTGAAAGCTTACACATCATGCGGTAAGTCCAAAAATCCGTTTTTGCTGGAGCAAGAATGACTTTGTTATAAATGTCGCCAATAAAAATGAAAGCGAATATCATGAAAAAGACAATCGCTAATGCCGAACGAATTAGATGCCACCGAAGCTCTTCAAGGTGGTCAAGAAAACTCATTTCGTTGCCTTCTTTTTCATCTTCGTAATCAATATGTTGTTGTTGGTCTAAAGGCATGGTCTTATATTTATTCTTGTACAAAGAAGATATTTGGATAAATAAGGAAGTCTGACATATTTTAGTTCAGACTTCCGCTTTATTTATTTTGTTTTCGTTGTATCAACTTTTACTTTGCCTGATTTTTTTTCTTCGGCATATTTTTTGTTCAATCCTTCGATAACAGCTTTCGTAATATCCAAATCTTCTTTGGCATACAATACACCGCCTCCTTTTGAATAGCCAATAACCATGTCGTATTTATCGCCAGTATTGAATTCTTTCAAAAATCCTTGGATTGTATTTAAGATTTCCTCTGTTTTTTTAGCTTCTTGTTGTGCCAAATCTTGTGCAGATTTATCACGATAAGTCATGATGCTTTGCTCTTCTTGTTGCAATTGTACTTGGGTTGTTTGGGCTTGTTCTTGGGTAATTCCTCCTTGCTGAACCTTTTGTTGGAAGAAAGCTACTTTATTTTGAAAATTACGTGCTTTATTGGTGATGTCGGTTTCAAGCTGGAAGCGTTTGCTGTCGGATGCTTTTACTACATCTTTGTAATAGTCATAATTATTTAATAAAGTATCTGTATTCACAAACACTACTCGTCCGGGCAATTGTTTGCTGAGTCCTGCACTCGCACTGTCTGATTTGTTACAAGATACGATGGCTACTGAAAGTAAAAGTACTAAGAAAGTTAAGTTTTTCATTTTTTAAAAGATTATTGAAAAAGCGTTTTTATGGATGAAAAGGCTTTTTCTTGAATGTTTTTTTGTTAATTTAGAAAAAATAGTTTGCAAATATAAAAGAATCCCTACGAATTGCTGATAATTATTTGATTAATTGTTTAAAATAATGTCCTGCTAATGCCGAAATTCCTGCTACTTGTGAGCCAATAATTGCCATTATCAGCATAAAAGTAGCTGTTGTAGGAAGATTTTTGAGGGCTTTAATATTTTCCGAAAAAAGATTGCCAATTTTTTCGAGCATCAATCCTTCGGATACGTTGTTCAGGTAAAGGGCATAGGCTATCCAAAGAAGGGCTATTGCCAGGGCAGCTTTTCCATAGCTTTTACCTGCACTTTCGGCATTCCAAATCGCCCAGCCAAATGAAATAGGGGCAATAATCCACCAAGGGAAGAATACCTGTGCCAAAGCGGCAATAAGAATAAAAACGGTAAGTTTCATAAATATATCTTTATTTGTAATCTTCGAATCTGTTTAAAAATATCGTGGTTTATTCCATGTACCAAGAATGATTCAAACAGATTCATCTGATTAAATGGTTTATGGAAAATTATTTTTTTGAAAATGTACAAGAAGCAATGATGCGTTTGTTGGTTTCGTCTTTAGTCTTCATAAACAGCAGCTCATTCAATTCTCCTTTCGTCCATTTATCAATCATATTATCGTAAAATTTACTACCTGGATTGCCAGATTGCCCGCCGGGATAAAGTCCATAAGCTTTTGGCCATTCTTTGTCTAATTGCACCACCATTCTCCAAGAGGGACCGTTGAGTTCGGTAGTGGCATTGACCATTCCTGCTCCTCCGCCATTAGAGATATTTTGTCTGCCAAACCCAGGGATACGCCCTAAGTGATTGATATCGGTACTTTTGACGTTTGCCCAAGCCCAATTTTCAGCATTAAGTTTTCCGTGATTTTTGGTCAAAGAATCGATACTTGCCAAGAAACTACCCAAAATAATATCTTTGGCGGTTTCTAATTTTGCAGGAGTAGTCTTGTTATCAAACCATTTGGCATCGGGAGTTTTGCTCAATAATTCCCAAGTTCTGTCTCTTGATGGGTAAATCATAGGTCTTTTTTCATCTTTGGTCGGGAAATCATCTTCCCAAAGAGCATATCTCAATTCTTTCACCCATTTATCAAAAATACTAGCTCCCACTTCTTGAGCATTATTTTGCATATTCCATTGGCGTACTATTTGAAAAGCTTCATTTTTTTGAAGGCTTGGTTCGTTGCCTAAAATATTCATTAATATAGGCAAAGCTCTACGAGCCTCTACATTGAAATTGTCGTTTTGCAATAGTCGAAGGCTGTCAGTTGTTGCTTTTTGCATTTTCTCTAGTCTTTCGTTAATGCGTATGGCTCTTTCGCTTGGAGCAAATTTCCAACCTAAATAATAAGGATAAGTTGGGTCGGCAGAAAATTGATTTGCCGAGCTTACAAAGCCTCTTGGGGGATTCTTAACGGTAGGGTTTTGTTCAACCGGAATCCATCCTTGCCAATCATGTGCCGGATTAGAGCCGTCCAAGATGAATTTTCCTTGTTCTTTCCATTTAAGTGGAAGTTTCCCGTTTGGGGTAATAGAAATGTCGTTGAGGTTGCTGGCAAAAATGAAATTTTGTGCCGGTGCAACGTAGTAAGTCAATGCTTTTCGGTAATCTGCATA
>CAYUFZ010000007.1:0-4327 GCA_964444025.1 uncultured Emticicia sp. | reverse complement strand
AAAAATCAAAAGTTTCTTTACTCATTAATTTTTTGCTCTATTGAGATAATAGAAAGTCATAAGGTCTGTTCCTTCGCTTTCCAAGGCTATCCAACGCATGGCATGCCCCGAAGGAATGTTTTTATTAAAATTCTTGTCAGATGCTTTGTTGTAAACGATAGGGCCGTGATGGGTACTAAAGACAGTATCTATGAGAGATTCTTTTCCCTTAATTTTAAACTCTTCGATTCGCTGGGTAGTAGCTTTCCAAGAGCCGTTGTACCAATATTCTTTTTTACTAGCATCTTTGAATTTGATTTGATAAAAATCCATCACATCTGAGCCTACGTTGGTCACTCCCCATGCTACGTCTTTGTTGAACCCAATAATAATGCCGGGAGCTCCGGGCAAGCAAGCCCCATAGACGTTGAGTGTGGGCGACGAAAGTTGCATTTGATACCAAATAGACGGCAGGGTCAGTTGTAAATGAGGGTCATTAGCTAAAATCGGCAAACCAGTTGCAGATTTTTCTCCACCAACTGCCCAGTTATTACTACCTATTTCGGGCGAATGAGAAGGAATATCGAAAGCCAAGGCTTGCTCAGGAGCAGCAGCAATTTGTGCCGGCACTGCAGGAGTCTGTATAGGTTTGAAGTCCCATTTGGTGCCGTTGGGAATAATCGGAGATTCATTGCCAGGGTAATTTGGAAACAAATCGCTCAACGTTTCCATGCCGTAACTCGATAAGATATTACTCATTCTGAAATCATCGCTTCCGCCATTTAGCACATTCCTCATGTTCATCATCATTAAGATTGTTTTTTGAGGAGACCATGCTTCGGGTTCATACCCGATAATTTTATACTCTACTGGAAGTTTTTTATAGGTTAATTGCTTAATATAGGCATTGACCCCCGCTGCATAGGCATTTAGAACATTATTGAAAATAGGATTTTTTGACCCATTTTCATAGACTTTTTTGGCAGCATCTGCCATCCCCAATCGTCTATTATATCGGTCGAGTTCGAGAGCCTTTTCACCGACAATTTCACTCAAACGTCCTGAGGCCGCCAAAGTATAAAATTCCATCTGCCACAAACGTTCGCTGGCAACCAAATATCCTTGAACAAAATACAGGTCGTCGTCATTTTTTGCAAAAACATGGGCTACACGATTGTCGTCAAAGGATACATGGACTTCATCTTTTAAGCCTTCCAGATTTAGTCTATTTTCGACAGGAGCATCTGAATGTTCTCCGTTTTGCCAAAATCCTTCAAAAGGACTGAATAACCGTCCGAGGGCAGGGATACTCCCAAGTGGACGATTCAAGAAATAACTTAGCCCTAATGCGACTAAGAAACTGATTGAAAATTTGAGAAATTTCATTTGTTTTAGGTTAGATTGAATTATTTTTACGAAAGTAATAAAAAAGTAAATAGTATATAGTTTTTGTATTATTTTTTAGGATTTATTTGTGAAATGAAGAAAGAAATGTTGAAAGTTGTGAAGCATAGCGGAGTTAAAGTAGCTTTTTTCTGTTGCTTTTGGTTTTTGGTAGGGATTCCTGCTGAGGCTCAAATACAAAACAAAGCGTTTGAAAAATTGCTGCAAATGATGGTTTCGGATAGAGTGCCGAAAGTGGAGTGTGAGCAAGTAAAAAAAATGAAAAATGCCATTTTTTTGGATGCACGAGAAAAGAAAGAATTTGAGGTGAGTCATTTAAAAGATGCCAAATGGGTAGGTTTTGAAACATTTACACTGAAAAATATGCCAAAAATTCCCAAGGATAGACCTATCGTTGTGTATTGCTCCATCGGGGTTCGTAGCGGTAAAATTGCAGAAAAACTCTTGGAGGCGGGCTATAAAAATGTATATAATTTCAATGGAAGTATTTTTGAGTGGGTCAATCAAGGAAACCCAGTCTATGACCAATCCGGCAAAATAACTAGTAAAATTCACGTGTACGACAGCAAATGGGGGGTATGGTGTAATAAAGGCGAAAAGATTTATTAATTTTGCCAAAATTATCAATAAAACTATGCCAAAATCAAAAAAAGCAAAAGAATCATTAACCGTCATGACAGAGATGGTATTCCCGAATGATACCAATACATTGGGAAACCTGATGGGCGGGAATTTGATGCGTTCGATGGATATTGCAGGAGCGATTGCTGCTCAAAAACACTGCAATCGTATCGTTGTGACAGCCTCGGTGGATAATGTTACTTTTAAGGAATCGATTCCTCTGGGGAGTGTTGTTACGTTGGAAGCGAAAGTAACCCGTGCATTTAATTCATCCATGGAAGTATTGGTAGATGTTTGGGCAGAGAATATCCCTGCTGGAACAAAAATCCATACCAATAAAGCATTTTTGACCTTTGTGGCAGTCGATCAAACAGGCCGACCCATCGAAGTTCCTGCGGTAGAGGCAGAAACCCCCGAAGAAATGGAACATTACAATGGAGCTTTAAGAAGGAGGCAATTGCGATTGATATTAGGTGGAAGAATGAAACCAGATGAGGCAACAGAACTAAAAGAATTATTTATTTGATAATCAAGTACTTAATCTAATGCCATAAATAAGATAGAAAGAATATGGAGGATATTTAGTAGATTCTTAGTAAATTGCGACATATTTATAGTCCTCGTAGTTCAATGGATAGAATTTTAGATTCCGGTTCTAACGATGTGGGTTCGACTCCCTCCGAGGACACTTAATCAAAAGCCGTAGAGATAACTATTTCTATGGCTTTTGATTTTAAGGCTTTTTTATGGTAGAAAGTGTTTTAGAACAAGATAGTTCAACTATTGTAAAAATTTCAAACTTCAGCCCCGATTTTGGTGATACGGTGTTAGCGGACCGCCCTTTTTTAGGGTCTTGTTTTTAGTTTTTTTGCCGTATTGTGGTGCGTTGGCTTGGTGGCTCTTTTGCTGTTTTTTGCTTGGCTTTGTGCGTTTGGAAAAAATGCAAATGAGCTACCAAAAGCGTGGGCTAATTCTGATTGCTTTTTATTTTTTTTGTCAAATAGTAAACCGCAACAGAACAATAAGGTCGATGTTTATTGTCTGTACGTTCCAACCATTTTACTCTTTCTTGTTCAAGAAATCTCACAAATGATGCTTTATCTTTTTTTGTCCTTTTACTTTCAAGCCTAACTCTCTCTTGAACTTCCAAATATATTTCGCTTCGTCCGTCTTTGAGTGTTTGCATATTCAAATTTAATACTTCGTTCAATTGTCTATTTATATCAGGGTTGTCTGTAATTGAGCTTATTTCTCCCTCTGCATTATATTTAAAAAGTGTTTCACAAATTGGAAGGGTTGAAGTTGGACTGATTGTTAATTCAGAATTGCTTTTTTTTGTATCGCAGGTTTGTTTTATTTTAGGTTGTCCTTCGTTACCAGTACAAGCACCAAACAAATTAGAGTAGGCTAGTTGCATGTCACCATAATTGTCTTGACACTTGAAATGTTCTATTTTCATATATGGTGATGTATGTTCGGGTATGCGTTTCATACAATAGCAACAAATGTGTCCTTGTTCCGATAATAAACTTTGTCGTAATTCATCTTTTGGAAAGTCGCTACCATCATAAATAGCGAAAGGTTTATTACAAAACTCAATAAATGATTTTGGTGGCTGAGATTTAACTATTTGCTTCATTTTGCTCTTCTTGTAAATAATCTAATTGCGATTTTGCTCTAACCATTGCTGGGTCATCTTCGCCTAAAATTTCTATAAGTTTTCCATATTCTATTTGAGAATTTTCTAAATCTTCATCTTCAATAGTGTTAAACAAAACGCTTAATAATTTTGCAACTTTTTTATTACGCCTTTCTACGCCCATCATTTCATAAAGAATAGTACTGATGTCTCTACCGTAATATTTCGGAGTAACTTTTACAATTTCTCCATCTTCCATTATTTGTACATCACAACTTTCTGGGTCTGCATTACTTAATAGTTGTGGAGAATGGGTTGTGATTAAAAACTGACTATTATTGTATTCAGCATTTTTTGACAAATCATTAATACTTTCAATGAAGTTTCTTTGCCAAGATGGATGTAAATAAGTAAAAACTTTACTTCTGGCTGAAAACCATCAATTAAAAGCGTATTTAAGATTTTAAACAAAGTTCTTTCTTCTACGAAATGTTCTCTGATTTCAAAAAGCTTTTCTTGACTAATTATAGTGATGTTTAAAGCCTCGTTTTGAATCCCTTCAATAAATACATTGCCTTTTGGTTTAAAGGTTTTCTTGTCAACGATTAAAGGACCTTCAATACTATCTAAATAGTCAAGAAACGTTTTTACTTCTCCTTTTGCTCCCCACCACTCATTTATTTT
>CAYUFZ010000006.1:27067-36111 GCA_964444025.1 uncultured Emticicia sp. | reverse complement strand
ATGGAGAAAAAAACAAACCTCTTCCGGTATCAATCATTTTAATCATCCCCCGAATCATCAACTCGGCAGCTGTAAAATCAGCGATTACACCATCTTTCAAAGGGCGTATCGTCTTGATATTTTCATTAGTTTTTTCATGCATTTGCATTGCCTTATGACCGATCGCCAACACTTTTCCGGTAATTTTGTCTAAGGCTATAATAGAAGGTTCATCTACAACAATTTGATCTTTGTAGATAATGAGGGTATTTGCCGTACCCAAGTCAATTGCGATATCACTCGTCAGGAAGTTTAACAATCCAGCCATTTTAAACTTTATGCGTTTATTAATTATGTTCTGCTCGCAAATTTACAATTATTATTGGCAAAGTATGTCTAAATTTTAAAAAAAGTATTAAAAAATCTATAATTGAATATTTTCTTGAATTTTTGGTAGAAACTTATTCACTTTTTTGCTAAAAGTATTACGATTTACTCGTGTATAATTTTATAAAATAGCTTAAAAAATTACTATCTTTGCCCAAAAGGCATTGCTATGGGAATATTTTCTTGTATTGTTCGATTAGTTTTTTAGATGTCTTAAAACTGATTTACTTGATATTTTTTACTTATTTTTTATTTTCAGCATGGGAGTTCGTTCGATTTTAAGTAAACCTTTGGCTGCCTACGTCGTTGCCCAACAAAATAAATGGATTGCTCGTTCGGCAGAGGTTCAAGCCAATTGGAGAAATAAGCTGATTCAGCAAGCACAAAATACACTTTTCGGAAAAGAGCATTATTTTAAGGATATTCGCTCCTATGAAGATTACAAACAAGCCATTCCGATACGAGATTATGAAGATTTAACTCCTTATATATCGAAGATTTTAGAAGGACAGGAAGGTGTTCTTTGGCAGGGAAAACCTCTTTATTTTGCAAAAACATCGGGTACGACATCGGGGACTAAATATATTCCAATTTCAAAAGAATCAATACATAATCATATTGGCTCGGCTAAAAACGCCATCCTGAATTATATTCATGAAACCGGCAACGCCAAATTTTTAGATAATAAATTGATTTTCTTGTCGGGTAGCCCAGAGTTGGATGAAAAAGCGGGTATAAAAACTGGAAGGCTTTCGGGTATTTCCACCCATCATGTCCCTAAATATTTACAGGCCAATCGTTTACCTTCTTTTGAAACTAATTGTATTGAGGATTGGGAAACCAAATTAGAAAAAATAATCGACGAGACAATCAACCAACCCATGAGCTTGATTTCTGGAATTCCTCCTTGGGTACAAATGTATTTTGATAGAATTCAGGCCAGAACAGGCAAAAAAATAAAAGATGTTTTTCCTCATTTTGAGCTGTTTATTTATGGGGGGGTGAATTTTGAGCCTTATCGTGCCAAATTATTTGAGTCAATTGGTAAAAAAATTGATTCTATTGAGTTATTTCCTGCGTCTGAGGGTTTTTTTGCCTATCAGGATTCACAAAAAGAAGAGGGGATGCTTCTATTATTGGATACAGGTATTTTTTATGAATTTATCCCAGCAGAGGAGTTTTTCAATGAAAATCCTACTCGACTGAGCATTGAACAAGTAGAAATGGGGAAAAATTATGCACTCATCATCAACAATAATGCAGGGCTTTGGGGATATTCGATAGGAGATACTGTTCGGTTTGTTTCGCTGAATCCTTATCGGGTTGTGGTTTCGGGGAGAATCAAACATTTTATCTCTGCATTTGGAGAACATGTCATTGGCGAAGAGGTCGAAAAAGCCATGAAATATGCCTGCCAAAGACAAACAGAGGTGGAAATAGTTGAATTTACGGTTGCTCCGATGGTCACTCCGAATGAAGGTTTGCCTTATCATGAGTGGTTGGTGGAGTTTGCTGTCCCTCCTAAAAATATGTCTCAATTTATTGAAGACATTAACCAAAGAATGTCAGAATTGAATGTTTATTATGATGATTTAATAGTAGGGGCTATATTAAGAAAATTAGTATTAACCTCCCTAAAAAAAGGAGCATTTATCAATTATATGCGTTCGCAAGGAAAATTGGGAGGACAAAATAAGGTGCCTAGACTGTCGAACGACCGAAAAATTGCTGACGCTTTGGAGAAAGAAACTTTGGGATAATAACCTTTCTCTTCTATTTATCGTTAAAAATAATAGATTGGCAAGGTATTTATTCCTTTCATCAATAATTAGCAAAAAACAAGGGTTTATATACATTACTTTTGTTTCAATATTTTAATTTATCATAAAAATTATGTTGCAATTTCTTAAATATGTTTTTGCTACAATTGTGGGTATCTTTATCTTCACAATCTTTAGCTTTTTTATACTATTAGGCATTGGTGCTTTGTTTTCAAATACTGATGTGAAGTCCGAAATTAAATCTAACGCTGTGCTGAAATTGGATTTGAATAAAAGCATACGTGAAAATAAAACGGAAAGTGACCCATTCTCAGATTTACTTTCAAACGGGGCGGGAGGCAATAGTATTAGTCTTCCAGAAATCAAAGAAGCATTGGAAAATGCAAAAATAGACCCTAAAATCAAGGGGATTTATCTCGAATCAGAATATCCTGATGCGGGCATGGCAACGCTGAAAGAAATTCGTCAATATTTGTTGGATTTTAAGCAATCAAAGAAATTTATCTATGCTTATGGCGAAACAATGTCCGAACCTGGCATTTATTTAGCTTCTGTTGCTGATAAAATTTATCTGACACCAACTGGAGGCATCGATTTTAATGGTTTGAGTATCAATTATACCTTCATGAAAGGGCTATTTGATAAATTAGGGGTAAAACCTGAAATTTTCAGAGTAGGGGAGTTTAAAAGTGCAGTAGAGCCTTTTTTTCTTACAAAAATGAGTGATGCCAATCGTTTGCAATCGCAATCATTTGTATCGGATATTGCCAATAGTTTTTATGGAGATATTGCTCAATCAAGAAATATTCCATTAAAAAATATCAATGATATACTAAACAACGCTTCTATTCAAGAACCAGAAGATGCTGTCAGATTTAAGCTTATCAGCAATGTTGGGTATTGGGATGAATTTGAGGGGTCGTTGAAAAAAGTTTTGGGCTTGAAAAATGATGAAAAAGTCGAATATGTTGGATTAGCAAAATATTTAAAAGCGGATAAACTTGTAAAAGAAGGAAGTAATGCCAATCGAATTGCTGTCATTGTGGGAGAAGGGGATATTATTAGTGGAGAAAGCCAAGAGGGAAGCATTGGTTCAGAAACGATAGTAAAGGAATTACAAAAGGCTCGAAACGATAGTAAAGTCAAGGCAATTGTTTTACGTATTAATTCGGGAGGAGGAAGTGCTTTGGCTTCGGATATCATGTGGAGAGAAGTAGAATTGACCAAAAAAGAGAAGCCAGTCATTGCTTCTATGGGCGATTATGCTGCCTCGGGAGGATATTATATGGCAATGGCTTGTGATACAATTGTGGCTCAACCAACAACTCTTACGGGGTCTATTGGTATCTTTGGTATGCTGTTCAATATCGAAAAATTAATGAATGAAAAGTTGGGTATTACGTTTGATGCAGTAAATTCTCATCAATATGCCAATTTCCCTTCGGTGACTCGTACCATGTCTGATGCAGAAAAGAATATGATTCAGAATAGTGTCAATAAGGGATATGAGAATTTTACGGCCAAAGCTGCCAAAGGACGACACATGAAAATCGAACAATTGAAATTGTTGGCGGGTGGAAGAGTATGGACAGGCTCGCAAGCCAAAGCCAATGGTTTGGTGGATATTTTGGGAGGTATTGATGAGGCTATTCGGATTGCCGCTCAAAAGGCACATCTGAAAGCTGGAGATTATAGAATAAAATATTTGCCTATCCAAAAATCAAGCTTTGAAACATTCTTTAAAAAATTATCAGATGATGAAGAAGAAGCAAAGCTGAAGGCTTATTTAGGGAATTTTGCTACTTATGCCAAGCAGTTGAAGAATCTAAATACAAAAGATAAAATACAAGCACGAATGCCATTTGAGATAGAAATCAAGTGATTTTTGGTGAATACCTCCCCTGATGCGGGGAAAATATAAGAAAAGGAGAAAGAATTTCGTAACTTGCGAAATAATCTTTCTCCTTTGTCAATTAATATTCAAAATGAAAAATAATAAATCAATCGAAGCAAAATTTATTACAAGTGCTGCCGATTATCGTAAATGTCCGCCTCCAACCAAAGCGGAATTTGCTTTTATTGGCAGAAGTAATGTAGGAAAATCAAGCTTGATAAATATGCTTGTGGGAAATAAAAATTTAGCAAAAACATCTCAAGTTCCGGGAAAAACACAATTAATCAATCATTTTGAAGTAAATAAAAAGTGGTATCTCGTGGATTTACCGGGGTATGGATTTGCCAAAGCTCCCAAAAGTGAACGAGACAAATGGGGAACAATGATTGGCAATTATTTGGTCAATAGGCCTAATTTAGTCTGTGTGTTTGTCTTAATTGATGTCAGGCATGAACCACAAAAAGTCGATTTAGAATTTTTGGATTTTTTAGGAGAAAAAGATGTTCCTTTTTGTTTGGTTTTTACCAAAGCGGATAAAGTAAGTCCAGGTGCTGCCGAAAAAAACATGGAAGCTTTCAAGCAGACCATGCTTTTGAGTTGGACGAAAATACCACAATGTTTTCTGACTTCTTCAGACAAAAAAATAGGACGTGAAGATTTATTAGAAGCAATTGAAGAGCTGAATCTTTCTTTTGGAAAATAATTTGTAATTTGCGACGTTTTTGCTGAGTGATAACCTTTGTTCAACATTTTTTTAATTAATTATATTATATCATCAAATGGAATCATTAAAAGAAATTGCCCATATTTCGGGAAAAAGTGGTTTGTATAAGATTTTGAAGCCCGGACGTGGTGGGGTAATTGTGGAATCTCTTGACCAGAAAAAACAAAAAGAAATGGTAAATGCAAATGCTCGTGTTTCGGTTTTGAAAGATATTTCTATCTTTACGGAAGAGCATAATGAATCTGTTTTGTTGAGCGAAGTATTTCTGAAAATTCGTGAAGTTTATGGTGAAAAGCTTGAGTTTAACTTTAAAGAGGCTTCAAATAATCAGATTTTTGAATTATTCGAAACGATTTTGCCAAATTTTGATAAAGAGAAAGTTTATACTTCAGATATTAAAAAAGTAATTTCTTGGTATAATATCATTTCTGAGTTTATTCCAGAAATATTTGAAAGTGTAGTAAGCGAGCAAAAATCAGAAGAGGCTTAATGCCCTTCTCTTTACTCTTAAGTCCATCATTTATTGGTGGATTTTTTTTTGCCTTCAAAATGATATATTTGTAAAAAAATCAACCTTATGAAAAAAATATTCAAACTTTTACTGCTTTTTTGGGTACAAATATCTTTTGCCCAGAGTCCACAAAAAAATGTTTCTATGCCAAAACCTTTTAAACAGAGAACGTTTTGTAACCCAATGGATATTAATTATCAATATAATTGGGAGCAGGTGAATGAAAAAATTTCTTATCGCTCGGGGGCAGACCCAGTTATTATTCCTCATAAAGGAGCATATTACCTTTTTCATACGATTCAAGGAGGATATTGGAAATCTAAAGATTTGCTTCAATGGGAATATATCACACCTAGTAGATGGCCTATGGAGGACATGTGTGCTCCGGCCGCTATTTCGGTCAGAGATACGCTCTATCTTTTTCAATCCACTTTTCAACAGAGGCCTATTTTTTATACGACTACCCCAGAAAATGGAAAGTTACATTTCTATAATCGTTGGCTTCCTCAATTACCCAAAGACATTGGACCGTGGGATCCTGCCTTGTTTCACGACGAAGATACGAATCGTTGGTTTATGTATTGGGGGTCTTCAAATGTTTACCCAATTTTTGGTGCAGAATTGGACAAATCTAAGCAATTAACTTACAAAGAAAAAAATAATTATAAAGGTCTTATTTATCTTCATCCAGAGCTTCATGGGTGGGAACGTTTTGGAAGAGACCACCGAGATACGATTAAACCATTCACGGAAGGGGCTTGGATGACCAAATTTAAGGGAAAGTATTATCTTCAATATGGGGCTCCTGGAACAGAATTTAATGTATATGCCAATGGAACTTATGTCGGAGATGACCCTTTAGGGCCGTTTACTTATGCTCCCAATAATCCAGTTTCGTATAAGCCTGGAGGATTTATGACAGGTATGGGGCATGGCAATACTTTTCAAGATTTTTATGGCAATTATTGGAATACAGGAACTCCTTGGATTGCCGTCAATTGGAACTTTGAGAGACGCATTGAAATGGTACCAGCGGGATTTGATAAGGATGGCTTGATGTTTGCCAATACCAGATTTGCCGATTTTCCACAAAAATTACCTTCGAAAAAGTGGGAAAAAAGCGATGAATTATTTACAGGGTGGATGCTTTTGTCTTATAAAAAACCGTGTATTGCTTCAAGCGTAAAAGAAGAGAAATTTCAGGCAAATTTAGTAACAGACGAGAATCCAAGAACATTTTGGGTGGCAAATACGAATAAATCAGGTGAGTCGCTTACCATTGATTTGGAGCAAGAGGCAATGGTCAAATCATTCCAAATCAATTATACAGATTATAAATCTGATATATATGACAGCTCGCTTCCTCATGTGTATATTCAGTTTAAGGTTTATACCTCTTTGGATAATAAAAATTGGATAAAAGTTGCAGACAATACCCATGAAAAACGAGACCGACCGAACGCTTACGAAGAATTAGAAAAACCCATACGAGCAAGATATGTAAAATTTGAAAATATTCATGTACCGATGCCTAATTTAGCGATTAGTGATATTCGGATTTTTGGAAATAGTTTTGAGAAAATCCCAGAGACCCCCAAAAATCTAACTGCTGTTCGCCAAAAAGACGAGCGAAATGCAGATATTTCTTGGGAGAAAGTACCTGGGGCGGTAGGATATAACATTCTTTGGGGGATAGCTCCCGATAAATTATATCAGACTTATCAAGTTTGGGATGATGCCCCTTCAACGTTAGAATTGAGGGCTCTGACGGTGGGGCAAAAGTATTATTATGCCATAGAGGCGTTTAATGCGAATGGTGTATCAAAAGTAAGTGATGTAATGGCAGAAAAATAAAAATGATAAATCCCCCTATTTTGTAGGGGGATTTATATTTCATTAAATGAAGAGAGTTATTCTTTATTTTTTAGGGGGAGTAGTGCCCATTTTTAATAATACAGCATCAGAGATATTGTCTTTCCCATCATCGGCTGAATAAATCATTATCGTATTGGATTCGTTATTGGAGCCATCAGGATTTCTTCTAAAAACAAATTTATAGCCCTTTTCGGCAGCAACTAATTTAATCGTAGCATTTATTTTCTCTCGAATAGTAAGGTATTTTTCCTGAATTAATTGTCGTAAATCATCTTCTGATTTTGTTTGATAGTCGTCCACTTCTTTTTTCAATTCTTGCACTAATTTCAATTTAGCATTCAGGGAGTCTGTTGTTAGACCAGTGATATTTTTCATCATGGCTTGATAAATGGAATATTCCTCTTGATATCGCTGAGCTTTTTGTTCGAGCTTGGATTCAAATGTTACTTTTTTAGAAGCCACTTCTGCTTGCAAATTTTTCATATCATTGAGATTTTGCAAGATATAATCCTCAAAAACATAAGCAATAACAGCTTTAGCTGAGGTGGTTGGTTTACTTTTTTGAGAAAACCCCAAAAAGGAAATACAAATAAATAATGCTATCGTTAGTAATTTTTTCATTGGAGGGTTACTTTTTTTCGACAATTTACGATTTTTTTATCACTCTAAACAAAAAAGACGAGTAAAAAAACCCGTCTTTTTATTCTTTAGATTTATCTTAATCAGATTTTAGCTAAAATTTTCTCACCCATTGCATCAGTTCCCAAAATCATATCTTTTGGAGTATTAGCATCTGCAATATCTCTTGTACGGTAGCCTTCTTTTAATGTTGCATCTACTGCCGCAATGATGGCTTCTGATTCAGCTTTTAAGCCAAATGAAATATCAAGCATCAATGCCGCAGAAAGTATCGAAGCCAAAGGGTTTGCTACACCTTTGCCAGTAATGTCATGAGCAGACCCATGAATTGGCTCATAAACGCCTGTGCTGTCTCCTACCGAAGCAGAGGCTAACATTCCCATTGAGCCTGCAATTTGAGAGGCTTCGTCTGTCAGAATATCTCCAAAAAGATTACCTGTCACCACTACGTCAAATTTGCGAGGGTCTTTGATTAGCAACATTGCAGCGGCATCAACAAATTGATGCTCCAATTCAACTTCAGGATAATCTTTTGCTACTTCCAATACTACTTCACGCCACAAACGACTACTTTCCAATACATTTGCTTTATCTACCGACATTAATTTTTTGCCACGAGTCATTGCCGCCTCAAAAGCTTTTCTTGCAATACGTTCTACTTCGTATTTGCTGTAAATCATGGTGTCATAAGCCGTATTCCCTTCGTCAATGCGTTCACGTTTACCAAAATAAACATCACCAGTTAATTCACGGAAAAATAGAATATCCGCTCCTTTCAATAACTCAGGCTTGATGCTTGATGCTTCTAAAAGTTCATCAAAAAGCTTGATAGGGCGAAGATTGGCATATAAGCCTAATTCTTTTCGCATCTTCAACAAACCTTGTTCTGGGCGAACTTTGGCAGATGGGTCATTGTCGTATTTCGGATGCCCTACCGCACCAAACAAGATAGCGTCAGATGCCTTCATTTTTACCAAGGTTTCTTCTGGAAGAGGGTCGCCTGTTGCTTCGATTGCCGCATGTCCGATTAAGGCTTCGTCATAAGTAAATTCATGACCAAATTTAGCAGCAATTTTTTCTACAACTTTTTTACCTACGGCAGTAACTTCTTGTCCGATTCCATCACCCGGAACAATTAAAATATGTTTTTTCATTTTTGTTTTTTATTTGTAAATGCCATGTAGCATTCAAGGTTTCTTTTTATAATAAATTAAGCATTTTTTGAGTTGCTTTCAATGCCGATACCGTTTGATC
>CAYUFZ010000006.1:26242-27057 GCA_964444025.1 uncultured Emticicia sp. | reverse complement strand
TTTCGGATGTTTCCCAAGTAATAATCGTTTCACACAAAGCATCGGATTTCCCCCCCGGAGGAATTCTTACGATATAATCCACGAGATTGGGTAATTTTATTTGCTTTTTGTCATATATTTTTATCAAAGCATTCATGAAAGCATCGTATTGGCCATCGCCTTGAGCACTTTCTTCAAATATTTCCTCCTCCATTCGTACCATCAATGTAGCAGAGGGTCTCAAATCTTTGGAATGAGTCATGACATAATTAATAACTTCAACTTTATCTGTAATAGATTGGTTATCAAGAACATCTGAAATGATGTATGGTAAATCTTCTTTTGTGACAACCTCTTTCCTATCTCCAAGCTCGATGATTCTTTGGGTAAGTTTTTTGATTTCATCTTGAGAAAGACTGATTCCCATCTCTTGCAAATTCTTTTCGATATTTGCCTTTCCAGAGGTTTTTCCAAGAGCATATTTTCGGGTTCGTCCGAATCTTTCGGGCATTAGGTCGTTGAAGTAAAGGTTGTTTTTATTATCGCCGTCGGCATGAATTCCGGCAGTTTGAGTAAATACATTTTCACCAACAACTGGTTTGTTTACAGGAATGCCAAATCCAGAGAAAGATTCCACCACTTTACTGACCGCATACAATGATTTTTCGACTACCGATGTTTTTACATTTGGAATAAAATCATTGATAACAGCAATAGTACTTGACAACGGAGCGTTGCCCGTTCTTTCGCCCATACCATTAACCGTCAGGTGCAAGCCATGAACCCCTGCACGAATAGCTTCCATTACGTTGGCTACGCTAAGGTCATAGTCGTTA
>CAYUFZ010000006.1:25004-26232 GCA_964444025.1 uncultured Emticicia sp. | reverse complement strand
TTGGATAAGTCTGAACAATTTCATGCAAAAACAAATAAGTTTCTGCTGGTGTTAGTACACCCAAAGTGTCTGGCAATAAAACTCGTTCAATTGCTTGAGTACTTAAAAAATCAAGAAAGCTAAAGACATACTCTTTGGAATTTCTCATGCCATTGCTCCAATCTTCCAAATAAACATTTGCCTTAATTTCTTTCTGTTTTGCCAATTCAATTACCTTTGCAATTTCATCAAAATGCTGTTCAGGTGTTTTTTTCAATTGGTGAGTCAAGTGATTCAAAGACCCTTTTGTCAATAGATTCATTACTTTTGCTCCCGCTTGCTCCATCCACTGAATCGATGATTCGCCATCTACAAAGGTCAATACTTCTATTTTTTCCAAGAAGTCATGCTCTTTCGCCCAAGCTGTGATTTTTTGTACAGCCAATAATTCTCCGTCCGATACCCTGGCAGAAGCCACCTCAATTCTATCTACTTTGACTTCCGTGAGTAGCATTTGAGCGATGGCTAATTTTTCAGTTGCCGAAAAAGACACTCCGCTGGTTTGTTCACCGTCACGGAGTGTCGTATCCATTATTTCTATGTATCTAATTTCCATATCTTCTCCCCGATAAGGGAGTTTTAATTGTTTATTCAATCAATTCATTATTTGTAAGAACCCTTGATTACCGGGGTTTTGACAGAAATTAATACAAGCTATGATTGGCAAAAGCAGCAATTTCTTCTTTTACCGATTGCAAATAATCAATATCGTCAAATCCATTTATCATGTTGTTCTTTTTATATCCGTTGATAGCAAAACTTTCTTGCTCTCCAGTGGCTACAATTGTAATGGTTTGAGCTGGCAAGTCAATGGTCAATTCTGCATTAGCATCTGCCTCAATTGCCAAGAATATTTTATGAAGGAACTCTTCACTTACTTGTACTGGTAAGATACCTATATTGAGGGAATTCCCTTTGAAAATATCAGCGAAGAAACTAGATACCACACAACGGAATCCATAGTCATAGATTGCCCATGCGGCGTGTTCACGGCTGGAGCCACTTCCAAAATTCCTTCCTGCTACTAAAATTTTGCGAGGAGAGCCATTGTCTGTATAAATGGAGTTATTCAAGACAAAGTCTTCCTTTGGAGAATCATCGTTATTATATCTCCAATCTCTAAATAAATTTTTATCGAAATCTACACGCTTGGTGGCTTTCAAGAAGCGAGCCGGGATAATTTGGTCTG
>CAYUFZ010000006.1:3364-24994 GCA_964444025.1 uncultured Emticicia sp. | reverse complement strand
GCAGTACTTTTTAATATTGTAAATTTATCGTATGCCATTGTATTAATATTTTTATAACAAGCCCATGTCAATTATGGGGTAAATTTTATGATAATAATTCTCTTGGGTCAGTTACTTTTCCCGTAACCGCCGCTGCTGCTGCTACTAAAGGACTTGCCAACAAGGTTCTTGAACCCGGTCCTTGGCGACCTTCAAAGTTTCTGTTTGAAGTAGATACTGCATATTTTCCAGCAGGAATTTTATCGTCGTTCATCGCCAAACAAGCCGAGCAACCTGGCTGACGTAAGGAGAAACCAGCTTCAGTTAAGATATCTAAAATGCCTTCTTCTTTGATTTGTGCTTCTACGATATGCGAACCTGGCACCAACCATGCTGTTACGTTGTCTGCTTTTTTACGACCTTTCACAATGGAAGCAAACGCACGAAAATCTTCGATTCTTCCGTTGGTACAGCTCCCCAAAAATACATAATCGATTGTTTTGCCTATTATTTGCTCATTTTCGGCAAAGCCCATATAGTTTAAGGATTTTTTGTAGCTTGCCTCACCATCTTTTACTTGAGTAGCTTGTGGAATATTTTGTGTAATACCCGTACCTAATCCTGGGTTAGTTCCATAAGTAATTTGAGGCTCGATGGCAGCAGCATCAAAAGTATATTCCATGTCAAAAACAGTTCCTTCTTCTGTTTTCAATGTTTTCCAATATGCCAATGCTTTATCCCAAGCTTCCCCTTTTGGAGCTTGCTCTCTTCCTTGTAAATAGGCAAAGGTTGTTTCGTCTGGAGCAATCATTCCTCCTCTTGCACCCATTTCAATAGACATATTACAGACAGTCATACGTCCTTCCATTGTCATGTTTTCAAAGACATCCCCCGCATATTCTACAAAATAACCGGTTGCCCCTGCTGCTGTCAATTGAGAAATAATATATAAAGTTACGTCTTTTGGCGTAACGGCCTTTCCTAATTTTCCATTGATGGTAATACGCATTTTTTTAGGTTTCGGCTGCATGATACATTGTGATGAAAGAACCATCTCAACTTCAGACGTTCCGATACCGAATGCAATCGCACCAAATGCACCGTGAGTAGAGGTATGGGAGTCGCCACATACGATGGTCATGCCTGGAAGTGTAATCCCATTTTCTGGCCCTACTACGTGGACAATTCCATTTTTTTGATGCCCTAATCCCCAATGTGAGATACCATATTTTGCGGTGTTGGTTTCTAAAGCTTTCAACTGATTGGCAGAAAGTGGGTCTTCAACTGGTAAATGTTGGTTAATAGTAGGGGTGTTGTGATCGGCTGTCGCAAAAGTACGATTCGGAAAAAGCACATTTAAGCCTCTGCTTTCCAGTCCTAAAAATGCCACGGGGCTTGTTACCTCGTGAATAAAATGGCGATCAATAAAAAATACATCCGGGCCGTCTTCGATTTTGCGTACCACGTGTGCATCCCATACTTTATCAAATAATGATTTTGGAGTTGACATATAAAAATTTATTTTAATAGTGCTTATTCGGGATTTTGGATTCAATACCCCTAAATTGATAATTTTTTGCAAAATTGATTATTTTTAAGATGCACTACCTAACGAAATACGACCAAAAAATAACGATATTGGATTATTTTATTTTATTGGGCGTAAAACCGTATTTTTCTTTGAATGCCTTAATAAAATGGGAAACGCTTTCGTATCCGATTTCCAAACTTATTTCTGATACATTTTTTTCAGAATTTTGAAGCTGAAAGTGGGCATACTCTAGTCGTCTGTTTTTAATCCATGCTGCGGGGGAAGTGTGGTACTCGGTTTCAAACTCTCGCTTAAAGGCAGATAAACTTCTGCCAGAAATTCTTGCCAATTCGCTGATAGAAAGGGGTTTTAGGTAGTAATTTTCGAGAAAAAATGACAAATTGGTTTTGTTGCCTTGATAAATTGAAAATAAGGTGTTTCTGAATTGATTGCTGCCATCTAATTCTAGGAGATGTAACATAAGTTCATTGAATTTCAATTTTAAAAATTGATTCAGCAATTTTGTTCGGGAGCTGAAAAATGGAATAAGAGAATCTACAAATTTATCGAAATTTTCGTTGCTGTGGAGGCTAAGCATTTGTTCTCCTGATGCAATCGTATTTTCTTCAAACAAACTCAAATTTTGGGCGACAAATTCTTTTAATAGTTTTTCAGGGAAAAAAAATACCAAACTTTTATAATTTCCGTCTATGGACTCATTCATGGAATAACAACCTCTTTGGAAAAATAAGATTTGACCTTTGTGTACATGAATGTCTTGGGTAGGCGAAACAAACCGTTTTTCTCCTTCAAGCACATAAATAATGGCGTGTTCTTCAAAAAATATTTCATTCCTAAGGGGATAAATATTGCTGCGATAGGCAACAAAAGTCATGTCTTGAATCTTTAATGACTCAAATTCTCTGGAATTGATAGAAGATGGTACTCGAAGCATAAAAAAAACCTTGTACACCTATTGCGTACAAGGTAGATATTTTTTTGGTTTTTTAATAAACTTTCTCGTAATATTCTGTTGCCATTCTATCCGAATCGAAAAAGGCATTGACATCGTTCATGCTTTGATGTGTCATTTTTTGCCATTTCTCGGGTTGTTCATAATACATCGGCAATATTGTATTTTCTAGCATGTCAAGCATATTGTTCATGTCTTGTTCATCTCGAAGATAATCTGGAGAATAAGGAGCAACAGGCACTACAAATGAATTATCTTGATTGGCAAATTCGCAAATCCATCCATCAAAAGTTGAGAAATTAATCGACGCATTCATCGCAGCGGTCATACCGCTTGTACCGGAAGCTTCTCTTGTCACGATAGGCGTATTAAGCCAAGCGTCTGAGCCATCTTTTAATAATTTGGAAAGCCCAAGTTCATAACCAGTAAGTACTGCCATGTTTGGGTACAAATGGCTCAAATAATATAATTTATTGAAAATATTGACGGCACCATGGTCGAAAGGATAAGGCTTCCCTGCCCAAATAAACTGTACAGGATATTTGGTATTTTTCATTAATTTCTCAAATCTTTCGGCATTTCGTGTTAATAAATCAGGTCTTTTATACGCTGCAAATCTTCTTGCCCATACAATAGTGAAAACCTTAGGGTCGAATAGCTTCCCGACTTGGTCTGCGACGGTTTTAAACAATTCGGATTTGAGTTCAATTTTTCGATTTTTTAGAGCCGTTAAATTATTCTCAATAGAGCTTATTTTGTGCATTAGTGACGTGTGTTATTTGGCAAATTCCATCAAAATCTCCCCACATATTACGAGATACGTCTCCATGTAATTTTGAAACAGCATTGGCTTTGCGACTTAATCTTAATGCTACAAGAGAATGATTAAAAACATTATCTTGGATACCGCTTATTTTACGAATTTCGTGAGAGGGAACGCCCGCAAAAAAATTAATATTTTCGAGCATCGAAAAATCGTGCTTTTCATTTCCGGCTTCTTCTGGAGTGTGGGTAGTAAATACTAATTTTTCTCGAAGTTTAGCGACATCGCCCAATTGACGATATAAATAAAATGCTGCCGATAGGGCATGTGCTTCATTGAGATGATATACTTCGGGCGAGTAGTTGATTTTATCTAAAAAAGTTGCTCCTCCAATACCTAAAATCATACATTGGGCGACTTTTTTGGCAGCATCTGCATCATACAGATGGTACGACAAGGATCTTGCCCATTCGTCGTTTCCGTCGGTATCTGTTGTCAGAAAAAACATAGGTATTGTTCCGAAGGTTTCGGGTGCTAAATAGTAGGCAGCAACCCAAATAGGTCTGTTCTGAATAATAATTTGAAAACGAACGTTTGTGTCTTTTAAGAAGCTATACATTTTCTCCCGAAACTGCACGTCCATACTATTATCCGATTTACGAACCTGGTCGTAATATCCGAATTTCCACAACATGCCTATGCCAATAAGATTTTGTTTCAGCTGATAGGCACTTCTCATGTGTGAACCAGCGAGAAACCCCAAGCCACCTGAATAGGTTTTTAGGGCTTGGTCGATAGCAAATTCCATGGAGAAATAAACGGCAGATTTTTTGAATTTTGGGGCAAAAGAATAGGTATGAGCGAATGGCTCAGGCAAGTTTTTCATTTTTTCATAGGTTAAATTAAGGGGGCAAAAATAAGAAAAAAAATAGGAATTTTGCTAATTCATGGTGAGTTTAAGAAGGTCGGAAAAGTCGAAACAGTAGCTCAATGTTTTTTTATATTGAAGTATGCTGTGATAAGGGTTTGATTATAAGTTAGTTGTTGGATTTTTCAACGGAGGTTTGTTTTAGTATATCACGATATTGTATTTGAAATTAAAAATAGGCTGTATCGATTGGACGAATAGCCTATTTTTAGGTTTTATCATTATTTTAGACTTGCTATCAATTTTTCATTGAGAGCCACATAATCATCGTTTTTACCTTCTTTAGCCAATTCGATTCCTTTCAAGGCTGTTGCTTTTGCTCCTATTTTATCTCCAGATTTTGCCTGAATTTTTGCTTTCAGATGCACCATCCAATAAGCTTTTGGAGAGGACTCGATTGCTTTATTTACCCATTCTAATGCTTTGTTGAGGTCTTTGCCATTGTCAAAATAATAGCTGGCAGCTGCAAAATACGGCTTGCTATCCACATTCATAGCATTGTCGATTTGTTGCATTATTTTAGTATCAATATCTGCCGTAACAGGAATACTGACCGCAGTATTTTCCCATAAAATTTGCAAATTAGCAGATGTTGGCAATACATCTCCAATAATAATCGTAAACGATTCTATGTGCATTGGTAAGCTCATAGAACTTACTTTGAAGCGGGCTACGTCTTCTTCTGTTTTGTATCCGCTCAAACCACCGTTATTTACGCCTTTGTTCAATATGATTTCCCATTCATTGGCATTTGGAACAGAATAAAGGGCATAAGACCCCGCCTTTACAGGGACTCCTCCTACTTTTACATCTTCTCCGAAGGTTACTTTGGTAGCTCCGTTTGCTCCGGTTCTCCAAATTTTCCCGAAAGGAACTAAATCTCCGAAAACTTTTCTTCCTTTAGCCACCGGACGAGAATAATTTACCTCAATAGAAGACAATGCAAAATCTTGCTTCAATGTTTGGCTTGGGCTTGGAGCGGGTGTTTTAAGACCTTGTGCCATGACATTCATTGACACAAATAATGAGAATAATAAGATACTTTTTTTCATTTTTTAGAAATAATTTTTTGGTTATTTATCAACAAAAATAACTCTATTTTGTAAACAAAAGTTTATAATTTTCTGTTTTCTTTCTGATTAAACCAAGCTGATTCGCTTGCCTGTTTCGGCAGCGTCATAAATAGCCATCAAAATCTTCATATCTCTTAAGCCTTCATTTCCGTCGATATGCTTCGGAAAAGTCCCTTTTTCGAGCATTTCTTTACAGATTTGTTCCAACATAACTGTCTGATGGTGAACGATTGGCAATTTAAGCTCCCCTTCATTGGTACTTCCTTTGATAGGGCCGTATGAGTATGCCGGACTTAGTTGAAAGTGCCCTTTTCCACAAGAAACATAAAGTTGTTCGATGTTTGATTTATAAGAACTAAATCCGTTCACTATCGCACCACTCGGAAATTGCATTTGCCAAGAGACTGTTTCTTCTACGTCCTTGAATTTTACGGCATCGGTTTTTGCCCCAAATTGAGCTGTTACCCAAAGTGGCTCTTCCCCCGTAACATATCTCGAGGCTTGTACACAATAGATGCCTACGTCCATCAAAGGACCACCTCCTGCCATTGATTTTTTGAGCCTCCACTGCGTAGGGTCGCCTATGGTAAAGCCAAAATTAGTTTGCATAAAACGAACATCTCCTAAGATTTTTTGCTGCCCCAAACGCATGATTTCTTGGGTAAATGGCTCAAAGTGCATGCGGTACCCGATACCTAACTGTACTCCAGCAGCCTGACAAGCCAGAATCATCGCTTCACAGTCTGCCACAGAAGTTGCCATTGGCTTTTCGCACATGACGTGCTTGCCGGCTTTGGCAGCCCTAATCACAAACTCTCGGTGCATGGAATTAGGCAATACCACATAAATAATATCAATATCTTTATTAGAGGCAATCTCATCAAAATTTTGATAATTATAAATATTCTTGCTTGGAATGTTGTATTTGTTTTTCCATTCTTCTGCCTTGCTTGGTGAGCCAGTAACTATTCCTGCCAAGTAGCAATTTTTAGCATTTTCTAATCCAACAGCCAACTGATTTTTGGCATAGCTTCCCAAGCCGACAAGAGCGACCCCTAACTTTTTCTCATCTTTTTTTGTTCCAGATGCTTGTACCGACATCAGCGAAGGTACTGCAAAAGCAACTCCGGTTGTGCCTAAGCCAACACCGAAATTTTGCAAAAATGAACGTCTTGATTGATTCTCTAACATTTTATTGATTTTGTAGGGTTAAATTGATAAAAATATGTTTTTTTGTAAATCTTTTTTAAGAAATACCGTTTTTAAAAGTACTAAGGAATTTTTCAATTTAAAAATTAAAAAGTGGAAGATAATAAAATCCAAAATAATCACTCAACTATACGTATGCCTATTTTAATTGGCATTTCTTTGGCATTCGGAATTTTTATTGGAGCTACGTTTTTCGGAAATCGAGGTTTGAGAAGCAATCTAAATAAAAATAGCCAAAAATTTAAGGAAATTCTGACTTATATTCAGAAAAGCTATGTCGATTCTGTCAATACAGATTCATTGGTAGATTATTCCATCACACAAATGTTGGCAAAATTAGACCCTCATACCTATTATTTTCCGCCTCAGGAGGCAGAGATTTCTCGTTCTCAGTTGGAAGGTGGATTTGATGGCATAGGAATTGAGTTCAATGTTTATAAAGATACGTTGTTTGTCATTTCTGCCATTCCTGGAGGACCTTCTGCGATTGCGGGTTTACAAAGCGGAGATGCTATAATTCAGGCAAATAATAATAATTTGACGGGTAAAAATGCCACTACAAATACAATTTTTTCAAATATTAGAGGGAAAAAAGGCACGTCGGTTAATTTATTGGTTAAAAGAAAAAATTTTAGAAATCTACTGAAATTTACGATTGTACGGGATAAAATTCCACAATATTCGATTGAGGCTGCTTATCTTTTGTCGGATAAAAAAACAGGGTATATCAAAATTAATCGCTTTGCCGAAACAACTTATGATGAATTTGTGAGTCATGCCGAAATACTGAAAAAACAAGGAATGAAACAACTTCTCTTAGATTTGAGAGGCAATCCTGGTGGATATATGGATAAAGCCACAGATATAATTGATGAATTGGTCGGGGGAGAGGAGGTGATTGTTTATACAAAAGGGAAGGAAATTAGGAATAATCGACAGACTTTTGCGGGGAAAAAAGGTATTTTTGAGCGTGGCTCTGTGGTCGTTATGGTAGATGAAGGCAGTGCGTCTGCTTCTGAAATCGTTTCGGGGGCTTTACAAGATTATGACCGAGCGTTGGTGGTAGGAAGAAGGACTTTTGGGAAAGGGCTGGTACAGCAACCGATAGTGCTTTCTGATGGGTCTGAACTGAGGCTAACGGTGTCGAGGTATTATATTCCTAGTGGCAGAAGTATTCAAAAACCTTATCAAAAAGGAGATTTAGACCAATATGAACATGAATTGGATGAGCGTAGTAAGTCCGGAGAGTATTTTATTGCGGATAGCATCAAAAATAATCCAAAAATGAAATTTAAAACCAAAGGTGGTAGAATTGTTTATGGTGGTGGAGGTGTGACACCTGATATTTTTGTTGCTCGAGATACTTCTCATATTACTCCTTTTTTGCTGGGCTTGTATAGTAAAAATATTATCCGTGAGTTAGCGGTCAGCTTTGCTAATAGCCATAAGGAGCAATGGGAAAAACAAGGTTTCGATTATTTTTTAAATAATTTTACGACAAATGATGCTCTACTAGAGCAATTGAAAATAATGGCGAAAAACGCCTCGATTCCTTTCAATGAAAAAGACTTTGTTCGTTCTAAGGCATTTATTAAGCTTCAGCTGAAAGCGAGTATTGCCAGAATTATATGGAATAAGCAAAGGAAAGATGGATTAAATAATGAGTTTTATCAAATTATTAGTGCCGAAGACCCTATTTACATCAAAGCAATACAGGCATTCGGCGAAGCCTCGAAATTGGAAAATCTCAAAAAAACGAAGAGTTAATTATCTTAACACATAGCCAATACCTAAGTTTGCACGAAAAACTCCCAAATCGAAATTGGAATTAGCATAAGGCGAAAGCTCAAAAACTAGTTGAAATTTTGGGAGTTTTTCGATAGGCGATGCTCGCATTCCAACGTTTAGAAAATAGCCCTCCAATATTTTTCTTTTGCTTTCATCGGGGTTTAAGGTATTTAAAAAATTCGCTTTAATTCCCCCTCCTGCATAAAATTTAAGCCTTTCCTTTTGTCGAAAAGTTACCATTGGCGAAATCTCTGTGCTTAGTGAAGAAAAGTAAGAGTTCATTTGAAAACGAAAATCAGTCCAAAAGGCTTTATTAGGATTACTAGATACCGAAAGCATCGAATTGAACGGGTAGTAAGTCACTGCTTGAGCATGAACAAAATGAATCGAACCAGTGAAAAGTAAAAGAAATAGATATTTTTTCATTATAAATAATTATTAATAGCCTCCGACAAATTATTTCCTTCAAAATTAATACTTGTTTCTTTGATTTTGCTGTTGTGGTCGTCTAAAATGGTATTTATTTCTTTGATAACCTCAAAAAATGCTTCCATTTTTTCGGCGGGGATTCGTTCTTGTAATAGTTTATTAAAAATAATGACACCGTCTCTCGAAAAATTACGTTTATTTTTCCCTTCTTCTGTCAAATAAACCCGTACAAATCGTTTATCTTCTGGGTCAATTTCTCTATAAATCCAGCCTTTTTCTTCCAAAGTTTTCAACATTCTGGTCAAGCTTCTGGGTTCCATACCAATAGATGGGCCAATTTTGGTGGCGGGAGTTCCTTTTTCTGAGTCAATGTTCAATAAAACATAGCCAATCGCCATTGTCATGTCTTGGGGACTAGCATAGGCATTATACATTTTAGAAATAGCATGCCAAGCCCATTTAATGTGAAAATCAACAGTTTTTTCTTTTTTCATTCGTCTTATTCGTCTTCCGTTGAACACAAATGTAATAAAAAAAACGGTATGCAAACATACCGTTTTTAAATTGATGACAAATTGTTATTAAAATTCTATTGCCGAAGCTTTAATTTTGGAATTGAATAGGAATGTTTTCTTATTACTTAAATAAAAAAAATTCACCAAATTACTCTGGTCATCAAATAGTTCCTGCATAAGATTATTATACAAAATATGTGATTTTAAATCTTGGCAATCTGGTATTTCGACATATACCCAAGTAGCATCGCCCTCCAATTCTTTGCCTAGAAAGTTTAATTTTTTCTTGGATTTTTGTGGGCTAATAATAGCAAAATGTTGCTGAATATATCTATTCAGTACGGCATCTGCATTGTCGTTTTTGCCACCAATCATCACTTTTTGTCCATTATTTGCTTTGGTAAGAGCCTCATCTGTAAACATCCGAATACTTACTTCCAAAGATTTTTCTTTGGGATTGTAATGAATTTCGGCAAGAGAAGTATGAAAAGCATGAACCTTAAATTCGCTATATTGAGAATAAATAAGAGACTTGGCAAATACAAGATTTGCCAAGCAAACGAATAATAGTGTTTCGATGTATCTCATAGGAAGCAACATTATTTGAACAATGCTTTGAAAGTATCGTTAAATAAAACCAAAATCATCAGAGCTAATAAGATAAACGTACCCACTTGCTGTGTTCTTTCCATGAACTTTTCAGAAGGTTTGCGTCTAGTAATCATTTCATACAACAAGACCAATACATGACCTCCATCCAATGCGGGAATAGGTAAGGCATTCATAAATGCCAATCCCATAGATAATAGCCCTGTTAATCCCCAAAAACGCTCCCAATCCCAGCTTTTCCCATACATTTGAGCCAAACCTACCGGACCACTGACGGCATTTCCAGCAGAAATATGTCCTTTGAAAATACGAGAAAAACCTTGAATTTGATTGGGAATGACACTTAAAGCATCGCCAGCACCTTTCCAAAAAGCTTCTCCAAATGTGAGTGTATGTTTGCTTGATTGTAATAAAAATTCAGGAAAAATACCTATTTTCCCTTCCGAATTTACTGTTGGGTAAATTTTTATTTGTTGGTTGCCTCTTTCGACCAATAGCTCGATTTTTTTACCGGCAGCATTCTTTAAGGCATTTTGCAATTGTTGATAATAGTCGATTTTATTAGAATCTAATTTTAATACTTTATCCCCTGTTTTCAGACCAGCAGCCTCGGCAGGCATACCTTTGCTGACTTCCCCAATTTTAAATGGATAAATGGGTTCTAAAAATGGAATTTTACTTGCTACTTTATCAATCAATTCATTCGGAATAGGGATTTCTTTTTGTTCACCATTGCGTTCGATGGTAAAATATGTATTTTCTTGCATCAAAGCCGCACGCACTTACCCAGCACTTTCAAAGTCTTCATTGTTTACTTTAATGATTTTATCACCCGTTTTAAGTCCGATTTCTTCGGCAAGCGGATAAGCATAGAAGCCCAATTTGTTTACTTCTGCTTTCGAGTAATATTCTTCTCCCCAATAATATTTGATACCCCAAAAAATCAGAATTCCTAAAATAATATTGACAATTATTCCTCCCAACATCACAAAAAGTCTTTGCCAAGCAGGTTTTGAGCGAAACTCATAGGGCTCCGGAACAGCAGCCAATTGTGAGGCATCTTTGGTTTCATCGACCATGCCAGCAATATCGACATATCCTCCTAAAGGAAACCAACCCAAGCCATATTCCGTATCTCCTTTTTTCTTCTTCCAAAGGGCAAAATTCAGTACATTGGGCAGAGGAAATAAAAAATCGAAAAATATATAAAATTTGTTTACTCGAATACCGAAAATTCTAGCGAAAATAAAATGCCCAAATTCGTGTAATCCTACCAAAATAGTCAATGCCAGCAAAAGCTGACCAATCATTGTTAATACTGCCATCTGTAATTTATTGTTTTTTAAAATAGATTCTTATTTTATTTTTTCCAGAAACGTTGTGCCTTCCAGATAATTTTCGATTACGCTCTCTTCTTGTACCGACCATATCCCGATATAAGAACGATAAGGGAATAGAAACTTATTATCATTTAGCGAAAATATAATTTTTTTACGATAATCTCCCAATGTTTCCATCCCATTTTGCAAACGTAATTCGTTGATTCTTTGTTCATCTTCCGAATTAATTTCACGATATACCCATTGATTGACTTTCTTCTCAAAATCTCTTCCTTTGTTTTCAATCGGATTTTCGTTGATTATTTTAAAAATATATCTTGCAAAAAACGTATCATTTCCATTGATACTTGCCATCAAGTAAGTGGCTGTATGGGGTAAAATTTTACCGTTACGCATGGCATCAAACAGGATATTCGAAAAGTTGAGGGCTTGTCGTTCGGGGGTTTGTCTTTTGATAATTTGGTAAAAAGGATACTGAATAACAGGCATTCCTGCTTCACCACAACCAATCAAATCTTCACTAGGAAATCCCTCTTGCAGAATAAATTGCTTTAATCTTAAAGCATTCAATTGGTCTGTCTGTCTGATTGAATCCTCTGAATATTCCATTCCCTTGGCTCTTATTTTTTTATCGATAAGCACCAAACTATCCAACTGTTTTTTTAGTACTCGATTTATTTTTTGCTCAAATCCTCTTTTATTCGATAAATAATGCTTTTCAAAACCTCTCCATGCGGAGTCTTGCTGAATGGCGGAAAAGGCTATTTCATCTTTTACAAAATCCAAACTTATCCCTTTTGACGCAACCTTCAGCAGGTAATGGTATGTCTGAGAAGCATCACCAAGAGAAGTAGCACATACGGCGGCATTAAAATAATCTTTCATAAATCCAGAAGAAACTTCCTTAAATGCTTGTTCGTATTGCTGCAACGCTCGGGAATAATCCCCTTCGACTATTGCCAACTCGGCTCGATTGATAGCTGGATGGTATTTCTTGAGATAATTAATTTCTTGAGCTTGAGTGAATTTGATTCCAACCAACAAAAAAATTAAGCAAAACAAACCTGCGACCGACGTTTTATTACAAATCATTTCTGTTAAAATAATGGCTCAAAATAGACTTTTCTTTTTTGGAGTTGAAAATACATTCAAAATTAACATAGTTATCATAAATAAAGAACGAATTTTGTCGAAAACTTTGTTGTTGATGGAAAGAAAGCCAATAAATTGTTAATGGATTTTGATAATTTTTTGAAAATTGGTAAAAAAACCGAATAATTGATAAAATATTGAAAATGCAAGATAGAAAATACGATTTGATAATTATTGGAGGAGGCCCGATTGGATTAGCTTGTGCCATTGAGGCTCAAAAGTTTCAACTGAATTATCTGATTCTTGAAAAAGGATGTTTGGTAAATTCTTTGTACAATTACCCTTCCAACATGACTTTTTTCAGTACCTCGGAGCGACTGGAAATTGGCGATATTCCCTTTGTGTCAAACAATGCCAAACCCACTCGCTCGGAGGCTTTGGAATATTATAGACGTGTGGCTCTCCATAAAAAATTAAATGTTCATTTGTTTGAAGAAGTCCAAAATGTTATTCCATCGAATTTGGAAAAAGGCTATGTTGTGGCTACAAACAAGGCAAATTATGCTTGTGAACATTTGATTATTGCTTCTGGTTTTTATGATATTCCTTTGATGATACAGGTACCTGGAGAATCTTTGCCCAAAGTAAGCCATTATTATCACGAACCTCATTTTTATGCTTTTCAGAAGGTATTGGTGGTAGGTGCGAATAATTCTGCTGTGGATGCGGCATTGGAAACTTGGCGAAAAGGAGCAGAGGTAAGCATGGTTATTCGAGAAAGTGAAGTCGGGCATCGGGTGAAATATTGGGCAAAACCTGATATCGAAAATAGAATTAAAGAGGGGTCGATAAAAGCATATTTCAATAGCACAATTGCCGAAATAAAGGAAGGTTCTGTGGTATTAAATACGCCTGATGGACAACAAGAAATTGCGAATGACTGGGTAATCGCCATGACTGGCTATCAGCCGAATCTTACTTTTTTGAATAATATCGGCATTCATCTATCCGACGATGCCATCCGAAAACCCGAATATAAGGAAGAAACCATGGAAACCAACATGGAAAATATTTATTTGGCAGGTGTTATTTGCGGAGGAATGAATACCCATAGTCTGTTTATTGAAAATTCAAGGGTGCATGCCACTAAAATTATTGAGAATATTATTGCTAAAAAGGAGGGTTGATTTTTTGTGTAATTCGTAGCTTGCGAAAATATAAACAGGGAGGTATTCAATGGCAACCAAAATATAGGATTCTTCATAGGGGATGCTTCGATAGGTAAAATAGCTCAGCATAACCAAGTAAGTCCATAGTATTCCAAATCGTAATCCACAAAAAATACCTGCTACCAGCACATTGATAATGTACCACGGATGAATGGTCGTGGCAAAGGCATAGAATAAAAATAAAACTAATGAAGGAATATATTTGATATTTTTGGAGCGAAAAGTTAGGTAAAATACGCCCAAAAATACTAGCATTGCCATGATTTTGCCGATATATTCAATCATGTTGTATCCTACGAAATAATATCCAATTTTGCGAAAGATATAATAAAAACTGGCATTGAATTCAAATTTTTGATAATAAAGACCAATGCTTGAAGATAGTTTATGGAATAAACTTAGGTTGAAGAAGGGAATGAAAAAAAAGACAGAAAAAAGCATGCAAAAACAGATATAAATTAGTCCTTTTTTAAAGCCCAATAGACGCAAAATAATGGGAAACAGCAATAAGGGCAATAGCTTTGTCATGATGGCACAAGACATGAAGAACGCACTTAAAACAAAATCTTTGGAGAAAGTCTGTGTATTTTTTTCAATCCAACGGTAAGCCAATAAAACAAACATAATCATGACTCCTTCAAAATGTAGATTGCCACATAATTCGATGATTATCAAGGGATTAAAAGCATAAATAGACAGAGCTTCTCGCCGAATAGTAGTATTTGTCCAATGATGAATCGAATTCAGATTGACAATGTCGGCAATGCAGAGGATGATTCTTAGAAAAATAACATTCAAGACGATATTTTTGTCAGAGAAATAGGTGGCTATCCCAAAAAACAATTGATTAAGTGGCGGATAAACCGAATAATAATGAGGAGAATTTAGTTTGGAGAACAACCATGTTTCCGAACAGACAGCCTGAATGGAATGGTATTCGTCTGGCAAATAAAGAAAAGGATTCACACCGTTTTGAACCAATTTTCCGTCCCAAATAAATCTGTAAAAATCGTCGGATAAATTGGGAATCGCCCCAAGTAAAATTACCCGAAAAAAAATGCCCATGAAATAAATCTCACGGACATTTTTTAGGCTGAAAATCAAATAAATATAAACAATGAATAAGACTGAAAATAGAGCGAACAATTGCCCAAATAGCTGTCTGGAGGTATGATATGCCAATACCCACAAAACAATCCCAAATAGAACGAAGCTAATATATTTCAGTAAATTCATAGCATCATCCCAAATCTAAAGTAATTATTCGTGTATCTGATAAATAATAGTCTCGTACTTTCCCTAAACCCGAATATTTTACTCGAAATCCTTTATTTTCTAATACATGAATAGCATCACGGAGGGTCATCCCTTTTACATTCGGAATGTCGTTGCCATTTTTTTGAACTTTTTTCCACGAAACGCCATTTTCACCTTCCACCGCCTTTACCCATCCAGCAGTATTAGGCGTATTTAGGATTCCTAATTCTTCATGAATACTCCTAAAATCTTCTGCATACCCCGACTGAGCTTGTCCTTCAATTGTTTTCAGATTAGTTTTCTTATTTTTTGCGGGATGTAATGCCACGTCATAAGCAAAAATTTTGTCAGCAATTGTTCGAAATACAGGGGCGGCTACATCTCGGGCATAAAGGTTTGCTCCTTGTGGCTCGTCAATAATGACAGCACAGCTATATTTTGGTTGCTTTGCTGGAAAAAAACCTATAAATGCCGTATAATACTTGTTTTGTACATAGCCATTTTCTCGTTTTCGGGAAGTTCCGGTTTTTCCTCCAACTTTACAAAATCCTGTATTGATGTTTTGTGCTGTCCCACTTTCCACAACAGCTATCATCATTTTCTGGGCAAGTATTGCCGATTTTTCTGAACAAATTGGCGTAGGGTCTTTATTTCCTTCGAATTGTTCGATAATTTTGTCTGCCTCCTTGATTTCTTTTACAATTGTTGGCTGAACCCAATGCCCATTGTTTGCCACAGCATTGTAAAAAGTGAGCATTTGAAGTGGCGTGATTCGGGTTTCATAGCCAATTGCCATCCAAGGGAATGTGGTATTGCTATAAGTCGAACTTTTGTTGTTTTTGATAATCGGTATGGTTTCTCCCTTTAACTGAAATCCTACTGGCTGGTCTAATTTGAATTTTTGCAGATAGTTTACATAATCGTTTATGTGCGAGAAGCCAAAGTGTTTTTTTACTAAATTATAAATCCCAATATTGCAAGAATGCTCAAAAACACTTTGTACGCTTAGTTTTCCGTGTTTTTCAGAACAAGTCATTTCGGTTGAATTGTGCATGATGCTCCCTTGGCAATAGCCAGCATCATCATTAAGATTCAGATGTGCTTTTTCGAGTAAGGCAAGCATGGTCGCCAACTTGAAAGTTGAGCCAGGGTCTGTTCCGCCACGTACGGCATAATTAAAATCTTCTTTGTACGAAACATGGAGAGAGTCGCTTCGTTTCGATAAATTAGTGATTGCTTTTACTTCTCCGGTGGCAATTTCCATGACAATAGCCGAGCCATAATTGGCATTGGTGTTGATGACTTGATTCCGCAAGGCACTTTCTACAATATCTTGAAAATTGATATCTATGGTCGTTACAACATCCAATCCTGCTTCTGGGCGGACTTCTGGTGTATCATTTAATGGTTTCCAAACACCCCCTGCCAATCGTTGAAAAAGACCGACTCCGTCTCGTCCAGCAAGGAAGTTATTGAAACTAAATTCGATTCCAAAATCTCCTCTTGTCTGGGTATCTCTGTCTAGTCTTCCGATTGAACGCAATGCCATGTCGCCGAAAGGCATGACTCTTCGCTCAAGCTGCTCGAATTTCCCCCCTGTTTTCATAGACCCTTCTCTAAAAAATGGGAATTTTTTTATTTTTTCTTTTTCCTGAAAATCCACCAACCTATTGCCTAAAGCCACAAAAAATAATTTTTTTTCGTTTCGGGCATTCGTAATGAGTTCTTTGTATTCGGCAGCCGATTTATCACCAAAAAAATCGGATAACAGATAAGCCAACGAATCTATTTTTGCTTTAAAATACTTGGGTTTGGCACGAGTAATATCTAATCCCACCCGATATCTGGGTACAGAGGTAGCGAGCAGACTTTTGCCGTCGGAAGCGAAAATATTCCCTCGGGTTGCTTTTATTTTCATCGGTTTTCGCTCAACTTTCTTTACTTTTGCTAGCCATCTTTCTTTTTGTGGAAACTGAATGATATACAATTGTGCAAAAATAAGTAAAGCAATGAAGAGCGAAACGATAAACGCTATCGAGGTGCGAAATAAAATTTGGTCTCGGATTGATTTTTTTGAAGACATTGTGAGTTTCTCCCGTATTTTAGTGGGTCTTTTGAACCCTTTATTTATTCTTTAACTACAATTTTGACTGGCGGGGTGATGTTTTCTTCCAAACCCTCTGCGGATAGTTTTTTGGCAATTTCAGATTGCTTGCTGGCATACATATATCTTGATTTTTGAGAAATATAGGCTGCTCTGCTTTCTTCCATTTCTGTACGAGCTTTGGCTATTTTTTTTAGTAATCCTTCGTATTGGTATTGTAAAAAAATATAGATTAATGCCAGAAATGACAGCCAAAAGATATTTTTGAGCATTTCGGTGGGTATCTCATTGCCGAATTGTATTTTTTCAGCAATCCAAGATTCAATCTTAGTATAAATCTCCAATTTATTCAAACTGAAGCGTTTGGGCTTGGGTGCCTCGTTCGCTGAAGTCCGAAATGTATTTGTTGCCATTTTTGGATTTGTTTAATTTTTTCGTAAAAGCACAATAAGATATGTTTTGATGAACTTGTGTCCACTTTTAACCAAAAAATGAAGCTTAAACAAGTTCAGGTACAAATTTAGAAATTTGAACACACGAACGAAAATTTCGCTCCAATTATTTATAAGGCTCGGCAATTCTCAATTTTGCACTTCGGGCTCTTGGATTTCGTTCAATCTCTTCTGCTGTAGCGTCTATTGCTTTTCTGCTGACTGCCTCCAGGGGTTTTATTTCATTGCCAAAAAAATCTTTTTCTGCCTCTCCGCTAAATTTACCGCTTCTGATAAAATTTTTTACCAATCGGTCTTCCAACGAATGGTAAGACATGACCACTAATCGTCCGTTTGGAGCAAGGATTTCGGGGGTTTGTTTGAGAAAATCTTCCAAAACAAGCATTTCTTCATTGACGACAATTCTCAATGCCTGAAATACTTGGGCAAAATATTTGTTTTCTTTCCCTTTTGGGGCAAGCTTGACCAAAATGGATTTCAGGTCGTTTATGGTATCTATTTTTTTGTTTAGCCGTGCTGTGTAAATCGCTTGGGCTGCTGTTTTGGCATTTTTAATTTCTCCATAAATCCCCAATATTTTGTGTAGCTCTTCAGCGGAATATTCATTGACGATGTTTTTTGCCGAAATTTCAGCATTTTGGTTCATTCGCATGTCTAGCTCGGCATCAAATCGGGTAGAAAATCCTCGTTCGGGGGTGTCTATTTGGTGCGACGAAATCCCTAAATCTGCTAATATCCCATCTACTTGTTTGACCCCATAAAGGCGTAAATATTGTTTGATGTTTCTGAAATTGGTGTTGATAAATATAAAATTTTTATCCTCAATTTTTTTTGATTCTGCTTTTGCATCGGCATCTTGGTCGAAAGCGTATAATTTTCCAGTAGTCAATTGTTCCAAAATAGCCCTAGAATGGCCTCCCCCTCCAAAAGTTACATCCACATAAATACCTTCAGGCTTGATATTTAGCCCTTCCAAGCATTCTTTCAACATAACGGGAACGTGATAAACTGACATATTTTTATTAGATTTACAAGATTCTATTCAATAACTTTGCAAAGTTAATAGGAAGCTGTTGGCTTTTGTTATTTTGGGCCTCAATTTTAATGAATTTATATTTATGAATCGCTTTGTTCGACTTTCTTTTTTGTTTGTTTTTGTAGCTGTCAATCTCGTGAATGCCGCAGCTATTGAGCCTCAAGCGGGTATTTGGCGTGCTACGATTCCTACGCCAATCGGGACTTTGCCTTTCAATTTTGAGCTGAAAAAAAATGCTAAAAATTTTTCTGTATTTATCATCAATGGTAGCGAGAGATTAGAAATGGATTCGTCTTTCATGAAAGGGGATTCTATTCATATTCCGATGGCTATCTTTGATGCCGAAATTGTCGCAAAAGTCTCCAAAGGAGGAGTAATGGATGGGTATTGGTCTAAAATGAGGTCGAATTTTACGTTTATTCGGGCGAAATTCCATGCCGAGTACGGAAAAGATTATCGTTTCTTTGCAACTTGTACCGAAAAAAATTCAAACTTATCTGAAAAATATCAGGTTGTCTTTGTATCGGAAGATGGACAAGATTCTACATCAGCAGTTGGATTGTTTAAAAGTACGGGCAATATTGTCGAGGGGACATTCCTGACCAGTACGGGAGATTATAGATATTTATCGGGAAATACCATTGGAGATAGCCTCAAACTTTCTTGTTTTGATGGCAATCATTTATTTTTGTTCAAAGCCAAAATTAATCAGAACCAATTGTCTGGTGGAATTTTTTGCTCCAATGCGTCTTCTATCGAAACTTGGAATGGAATAGCAGACCAAAATGCTGCTTTGCCCGACGAAAAAAGCTTGACTTATCTGAAAAAGGGTTTTGAGTCGATTGAATTTTCTTTCCCAGATACCCAAGGGAAAATGGTTTCTTTAAAGGATAATAAATACCAAGGGAAAGTAAAAATCATTCAAATCATGGGTTCTTGGTGTCCAAATTGTATGGATGAAAGTAAATTTCTTGCACCTTGGTACCTCAAAAACAAAGGAAGAGGAGTCGAAATTATTGGTTTGGCGTATGAAAAAACCTTAGACCGAGCTTTTGCATTTCCCAAAATCAATCAGCTTAAAGCTCGTTTTGGTATTCAATATGAAGTCCTTTTGGCAGGCACAAACGACAAAGAAGAAGCTTCCAAGACTTTGCCGATGCTCAATCGGGTTATTGGTTTTCCAACAACTATTTTTATTGATAAAAATAATAAAGTGCGTGAAATTCATACCGGATTTTCTGGACCAGGGACAGGCAAGTATTATGATAAATTTGTGACGGATTTCAATTTGCTACTTGATAAATTGTTGGGAGAATGAAACAATTTTCAATATAGCTTGTTCTACCAAAAGATTCTAAGCAAAAAATAAATTATGAATGTTCATTTGACAGAGATAATATTGGTAGATGAATTTGACCAAGAGATAGGTAAGGGCGAAAAATTATTGGTACATCAAAAAGGATGGCTTCACCGTGCTTTTTCAGTTTTGATTTTCAATAAAGATAATCAATTATTGATTCATCAAAGAACCCGCCACAAATATCATTCGGGAGGGCTTTGGACCAATACTTGTTGTGGGCATCCCAATACTGGCGAAAGTATAGATGAAGCGGCATTTAGGCGTTTGGGCGAAGAAATGGGCTTTAGAACAGAACTGACATTTTTAGATAAATTCCAATACCGGACAGATTTTCCGAATGGATTGATAGAGCATGAAATTGACCATGTTTTTGTAGGGTATTATGATGCAAAATTCGAGGTAAATCCAGAGGAAGTGTTGGATTTTAAGTGGGTGGATATGGACAAACTTTTGGAAGATGTTGCCAATTATCCCGAAAATTATACTTTCTGGTTTAAAAAAATATTGAACTTGGATTCATTTCAGGCTTTTATTTCGGCTTGGAAAGTCCTTGCCTAGTGGAATAATCGCTTAATCTTCAGAGAAAAATATTATTTTTGTGTAAAAAAAATTACATGAATAAAAAATTTCTCTTTTTCCTCGTTGGCTTGTGGATGCAACAGGTTGCTTTTGCCCAAAAAAAAGACTATTTACTGACTCTCCGAACGGATTTTGGCACAATGCACTTGATTTTATATCAAGAAACTCCTTTGCATAAGGCTAATTTTATCAAGCTCGTCAATAAAAAATTCTATGATGGGCTTCTTTTTCATAGAATTATTGATGGATTTATGATTCAGGGCGGAGACCCTAATTCCAAAACTGCTCAACAGGGTACTCGATTGGGAAATGGAGGAGGAGAGATGGAGCGTATCCCTTTTGAGTTCCAACCAAACAGAATCCATAAAAAAGGAGCATTGGCTGCTGCTCGAGACAATAATCCCGAAAAAAAATCAAGTGCCTGCCAATTTTATATCGTTCAAGGTAAAAAGTTAAGTGATGACGAGATTACCTTGGCTTCGCAAAAAAATGGCATGAATTATACCACTGAGCAACGAGCCCAATACATGATTTTAGGTGGGACACCTAGATTAGATAACAATTACACGGTATTTGGAGAAGTGATAGACAACTTATCCGTGATAGATTCTATTGCTGTTCAGGCAAGAGATAAGTTTGACCGCCCATTGAAAGACATTCAAATGAATATTTCTTGCAAAAAAATGCGAAAAAAGAAAATTCAAAAAAAATACTCATTCAATTATTGAATGGAATCGAAAAGCACACAAAAATACCCTGCTTCTGCCTTGCTTGTTCGTATTGTGCTTTGACAAATATTTTAATTATTATCTCTAAAAACAAAGATTACATCTGAAATTATAAAGATTGCTTGCTTTATGAAAAAAATATTAATCACAGGCTCTAATGGGCTTTTAGGTCAGAAGTTGGTCGATTTGTATCGCCAATATCCTCAATATGAGATTGTTGCTACTGCTCGTGGCGACAATAGATTGCCTTTTCAAGAGGGCTATCAATATGAACAAATGGATATTACCAAGCGAGAAAATGTATTGGAGATAGTATCTAAACACAAACCAGATACCATCATTCATACGGCAGCCATGACGAATGTTGATCAATGTGAAATCGAAAAAGAGGCTTGCTGGGCTCAAAATGTTTATGCTCTTGAATATCTAGTGGAAGCTTGTGCCAAAAATAATTGCTTTTTACTTCATGTTTCTACTGATTTTATTTTTGATGGAAAAGCTGGACCTTACAAAGAGGATGCTCTTGCCAATCCAATCAGTTTCTATGGCTGGAGTAAATATGCTGCCGAAAAAATTGTCAGCAATAGCTCAATTAAATGGGCAATTGCTCGAACGGTTTTGGTGTATGGAATCGCTCATGACATGAGCCGAAGTAA